>JASFVS010000028.1:0-15850 GCA_050049715.1 Phycisphaerales bacterium | reverse complement strand
CAATTATTTCAGACTCACACATCATAGGCTCGTAAGCATCGGCCTTCGAGCACAATTCTCCCAATCGTTCAAATGCCTCTTTTTTATCTTCAGCCGCAGGATTATCTAAAATCTCAATAAGAGTTTCAATCTCTTTTCTTTCCTCCTCACTAAGACGGCTAAGTCTCGTCTGATGAATTCCCGCCGCATATTTCTCCTCGTAGCCCCCGCTCCCAATTAGTATCAGCTTTTTAACGAGTGAAGGATAATCGGCGGCTGCTATAAAACCAAGCCACGCCCCCCACGAAAAACCAATCAAGGTAACGGGAAGCTCTGCTTCCTTTTCCAGAACATTTTTTAACTCTTCGACCTGTCCTTTTATTGACGCCGCCGTTTGAAACGGCTCTAAAACACCCCACTCGGATGCAAGCTCACGCGCCACCGGCGCCATCTCACCGGGCGCACCCGGCCCGCCGTGAATGACAGCTACATTAAACGGCACCTTCCCATATTTTCTCAGGTTTCTGATAGTCCCTCGCTCTTTGAGAATGCACAAAGACTAATTTAATCGAATATTATATTTATATAATGTGGTATTAATCTGCCTGTGTGCATCCGGCCTATATAATCCAGCCGGACATTAAACAGTTTTACCCATCCCGCCTTTTTACTACCCCATCGTACGATTGTATGTCACATCGTAACCCCCATCCAGGAAACTTATATCGACATCCCAGTGCGTATTAAACAGGTATGAATATTGCGCAACTGCGGCCTGTGGATTCTGTTCGTAAGCATCGGCAAATTCGAGGTGTTCCTCAAAGTGTTTTGCAAACGATAATGCATTCGTAATTCCCGTGTACATATTACTCAGCTCGAAGTTGTCTTCCAACAGTTCCTCTATCTCCTGGGCCTGCGGATGGTCATTCGTTACAATAAGCTTTCCTGTACCACGCTCATGACCCAAAGTAATGGGCTTTGTCATATCAATACCATTTTTACTCAGCATGGTCCTGAACCTGCCGTTGAATTCATTAAGTCCTCTACTTGCCCAGGACTTAATATCCTCAAGCGTTATAGGTTCTCCGGGCTCGGTACCGAAAAGTGATAGCGTTTCCAGGGCCTTTTGGCCTTCATTTGAAAGTGTGAAAGAATCCTCCGGTTCGAACTTACTACTTTTAGCCGCCTCCGCAACCTGCTGGACACCTGTGTTCTCCGTCTGCTGATATACCTTACCTACCGACGTTACCAATGATGCACTCACCGCTTCAATAGACATAATACGTCTCCCTTTTACCAGTGTTTATAAACCTTGTTTGTCAAAATCATAGTCAATGCCGCAAATCACATACCGTAAAAGAGAATAAAAATCAAAACGGTGATTATACTCACTAAATCGCCTGAAAAAATCCGGAATAAAATAAACCAGTGACATATCAGTCGTCTCTTGCCGGAAAAATTTTCCACTACTCAGAACTTTTTTCCGGCTTGGCACTTGACACAACATCTTACCTTCAAATGCATTACAAGCCGCTAATCAACCTGATAATACCCCTTCAGATTCAGTCCAGACGCACCTGCATACCCGTAGTTTAAAACATCCTGAGAGACTCCGTCCCCCTCGGCGGCATGTAAACACGAGATACAGCTGAAATTGGCCCGTCAAAAGCTGTAATTCGAGGTGTTATCACCGCCAATAGGGTAAGTTTCACAGGGTAAACTGTCAACTCCAAAATAACTATGATATAGTTACAGAAAACCTTGAGAATCGACCACAAACACCGACCCTAAAACCACTTAATTTCAAATCACGTACGCCACTCACCTGTTGCTTATTTGACGTACTTCCTGCAAAAAGATGTGAAAAAAACAAAGGAAAAAAAGGGCTATAAGTTTTAAACTTACAATGACCTGCGTCTGCGCAGCCAAGTAACAAAGCCTACACCTATGCTCCCGAGCAATATAGCAGAGGGGGCGGGGATGGTGATAAACGCAATGTTATCGCCATGAAGAAATGCTATCTCACCTAAATTGTTAATTTGAGGATAGAGATCGGTTAAACTGTCGAAAGTCATCTGGCCACGTATGCTTGAAAAAACATCGCCGTCATAAGTCCAAACAATCTCTCCCAGATCATTGATGGACGGATCGGTTCCAAGGGCGATATAGCCTCTAACGTTTGACCAGATTTCTCCGTCCTGGTTCCAAACGATTTCACCATTGTTATTTATATCTGGATTTTGTTGCCAGATACTGTTATTTGTTATTGGGCCACGGGAAGTTGAGTATATATCGTAAGTGTTTCCAGTTGGCCCAATATAACCTGTCGAAACCACTTCTCCAAGGTCATTAATTTCTGTTTCTCGGCCATACAAACCATAAGTTGGAAGATTTCCTCTTATATCTGACCAGATTTGAGTTCCACTATTTCTGCTACATATAATTTCACCATTATTATTGATTCTTTGAGTATCATAGTACGGGTCTTGATGTGAACTTGTGAATATTACTCCTCTATAATTTGAAGCTACACCATTTGCGCCTTGTCCTCCGTCACCAAATCTCCATATTATTTCGCCATTATCATTAATGTCTGGATCTCCAATAACGTAACCAGTTGCAATCTGGCCCCGTTTGTTCGAGAAAATACCATAGTTATCGCTCCCCAGCGATCGAGTCCATACTACTTCACCATGGTTGTTAAGTCTTGGTCGCTCAACACCACCGGAATCTAAAATAGTGATTCCTCCTTGTACATTTGTGGTACAGATCAGTAGGGCCAATATCAGAATTATAATTGTTATACTACTCTTCTTCATTTTTATTCTCCCAAATAAGAGTCCGTTTTAATTTAAAAAATTTTAAATTCTGAATTAATAGATATCTCAGAGCGTATAACATCACCTTCTTCAAACTTCAGCACACTGGAACTGGAAAAACTCACAATTAGAGTTTGCAAACTTACAGGTGGAATGTCAACGAGATCACCAACTCATCGTTATTGAAAACCACATTACTAAATCAACTAAAGCAAAAAGGAGTATCCCTGGATGATTTACCTCCTCGCTACTGAGCTTTCTTTATACCTGATATAAACAAGTCTGTCAATGAAAAACCTATTAAAAAGTAGGTGTTTTTATAAAAAACGTTGCAAGATGTCCTGAAGCTTAGGTTTTTGGCAAAAAAAACATCTCTTTGTTTGCGGTATCAGCACAATATCATCTGTATTAGACCACATCAGGATTTTCTGTAGGATGGCTCTCAGAGGTGTTTTATCACTCTACAATGAACAAACAAAGGGTATCTGAGGTAGGTTGGGGGATTTTAAAACGAAAAGCGCAGCTTTACAATCCCTAACAAATATAAGAGCCCCTGCAGTGCAGAAGGGGTAAAAGCAAGATAAAAACACCCAAAGCAAGGATTATATATATTCTATGATTTCAGCAGTTGACATATTTAAAAATAACAATGGGCCGGGCTGGATTCGAACCAGCGTAGGCTCACGCCAACGGGTTTACAGCCCGTTCCCTTTAGCCACTCGGGCACCGACCCAATTATTCACTTACGTATGTCCAGTCAATTAAAAGCAAGCATTAAAACAAGCCGACAATAAATTGTCAACAAGTTTAATCCGAATCTAATTCCATCGGAAAATAGTTTTTTGCGTTGTTATAGCAAATATCTTCGACCATCTTCCCGAGCAGGTCCAAATCTTTCGGCACAAGCCCGCTCTCTACATCATTACCGAGGATATCGCAAAGTATCCTTCGGAAGTACTCATGCCGCGGATATGACAGGAAACTTCGAGAATCGGTCAGCATGCCGACGAATCGGCTCAGCAAACCCATATTGGATAGTATATTTATCTGTTCGGTCATACCATCTTTTTGGTCGAGGAACCACCACGCCGAACCGTATTGCAACTTGCCCGGCACTGAGCCATCCTGAAAATTACCGACCATAGTGGCAACCAAAGCATTGTCCCTCGGATTGAGATTGTAGAGAATCGTTTTAGACAGTTTTCCCTTCACATTCAGCCGGTCGAGAAATTTAGAAAGCGGCCTGGCTATCTCCCAATCACCCATCGAATCGTATCCCGTATCAGGCCCCAGAGCCTTTAACATCTGCGTACTATTGTTTCTAAGCGCCCCTAAGTGAAGTTGCTGAACCCAGCCTGACTCGAAGTTCATCAAAGCGAATTCGAACATCATTGCCGATTTAAATTTAAGACCCTCCAGGTAATCCAGCTCCTTTTTCGACCTTATCTTATTAAAGATTTTATCTATTTCATCTTCTGTATAATCTTCAGCGTAAGCAGTTTCTATTCCGTGGTCCGAAAGTCGGCATCCGTTTTCGTGGAAATAATTGTGGCGCTGTTGGATTGCCCCGATATACGAATTAAAATCCGTTATCTGCACATCGACAACCTCTTCAAGCTTATCGATCCAGGCGTTCAAAGCCGTAATGTCCTCCACGGCCATCGCCTTATCCGGCCGAAAAGCGGCGTGAACCTTTGTTTCAAAACCGTCCGAACGAATCTTTTGATGATGTTCCAATGAATCAAGGGGCTCTTCGGTCGTGCAGACTAATTTGACATTCATTTTACGCATTATATTACGAACGCTGAATTCTTGCGTACACAGCTTCTCGCTGCAATTTTCATAAATTTCTTTAGCTGTTGCAGGTTCCAGAAGTTTTTTCTCTATACCGAACGGATTTTTTAACTCCAAATGCGTCCAGTGATAGAGTGGGTTTCGCAGGCAATATGGAACAGTCTGTGCCCATTTCTCAAACTTTTCAAAATCACTCGAATCGCCGGTTATATATTTTTCAGCTACACCATTTGTTCGCATCGCACGCCATTTGTAATGGTCGCCGTAAAGCCATGCCTGAGTAAGATTATCGAATCGATGGTCGGAAGCAATCATCTCGGGCGGCAAATGACAATGATAGTCATAAATGGGCATTTTAACGGCATGCTCATGGTAGAGAATTTTTGCGGTTTTAGTCTGTAAAAGAAAATCTTCCGTAAGAAATTGCTTGGACATTTGTTCTCCCGGTCGTTATTCGGATATTTCTACCAATCAACTACTTTGGTTCATTTTGGTTGGGCGGCTTCTTAATCTCGGGTTTTTTAAAGCTTGCCATCTTCTGCGCCCAGTCGGCCACTTCGCTCTTGGTCTCTGTAAGACGTTTCGATTCCTGTTTGGGTTGTTTTTTCTCTTCCTCAATTACTTTACGCATCCATAAAGCATACCCTACCCACCCGATTATCAGGGCCGGAATAGCTATTAACATAAAAATCTTGTACAAAGACATAATATCTTTTCCCTAAGATTAATCCATTATCCCGTATAATTCCTGCCAATCTAACATTATTAGAATAATACCCCAATCCCCCTGCAAGGTCAATATTGAGTTCGGAAAACAGATTTTCTTATACCAGGAAGCCAATTTTATATGGAACCGGATAATTTACTTATTTCACAAACATTCAGCCATGAATCGAGGTTTAATTGGTCCAAGGTAAAAAAAAGTAATAAATTTACTATTTTTCAATCAAAATTTGCCCCGTGGGGAACGCCTTCAACAAAGGGTGGATGAGTGGGATTTATACGCTCATAGTTAATTGTGGATAGTTTATAATCTATTTGCAGGTGCGGAGGGCGCCGGGGGCGCGGGCAAAAATGCTTTTCGCGCCTTCGGCCGCCTATTTCTGGCCAATCTATATATAGTGATTCGAGGATGTTTGTTCAAAGAATTAGCAAGGGAAATAGCTAAAATTTAACTCTTTTAAGTATAAAATCGTAAAAAAAACTGAACAAACAACACGCCTCACTGCAACATAGCAAAAGCCAGGTCGAGGAAAACGACCTGGCTTTTTATTTTTACAAGATTTCAAGACATGAAAACTCGGCAACAACCCGACTCTATCGCCATTTCAAACCGTGTAAGTAGAAGCGGCCGTAGCTCCGCCCCGGCCGGTCCAGTTTGTGTGGAAAAATTCTCCTCGCGGTTTATCAACTCGTTCGTATGTATGGGCGCCGAAATAATCACGCTGGGCCTGTAGCAGATTGGCCGGCAATCGTTCATTCCGATAGCCGTCATAAAATGTCAGAGCCGAACTCGTCGCAGGCATCGGAATACCCATCTGGACAGCCGCAGTAACAACCCGTCGCCAGGCAGGCTGGGCCTTTTCGACCGCATCTTTAAAGAACGGGTCAAGCAGCAGATTTGTAAGTTTTGGATTTTTATCAAAAGCTTCTTTGATTTTACCTAAGAAAACCGAACGAATTATGCAGCCTCCCCGCCACATCAGCGCAATACCACCATAATTCAGGTTCCAGTTGTGCTCCATTGCAGCAGCCCGCATAAGCTGATAGCCTTGAGCATAGCTGATAATCTTCGACGCATATAGAGCTTGACGCAAATCATCAACAAAAGCCTTCTTATCACCATCGAATTTTGGCTTCGGTCCTGAAAGAACTTCAGAAGCCGCAACGCGTTCCTCTTTCAGTGCCGACAGACATCTCGCAAAGACGGCTTCACCAATAAGTGTCACGGGCTGGCCAAGATTCAGCGCCTCTATCGCAGTCCACTTTCCTGTCCCCTTTTGCCCTGCAGTATCGAGAATAAGGTCGATGACCTCATTGCTATCTTCATCTTTATATCCGAGAATATCTCGCGTAATTTCTATAAGGTACGAATTAAGTTCGCCCTCATTCCACTCAGCCAAACACTCGTGCATCTGCTGGTTGGTCATTCCGAGACCTTCTTTCATCATCTGATAAGTCTCGCATATCATCTGCATATCACCATATTCTATACCGTTATGCACCATCTTCACGAAATGCCCCGCTCCGTTTTCTCCAACCCAGTCGCAACAAGGCTCGCCACTCTCGGTCTTAGCGCAAACCGCCTGAAAGATAGGTTTAACATGCTCCCAGGCAGGCGGCGAGCCGCCGGGCAGAATCGAAGGCCCGCGCAAAGCTCCCTCTTCACCACCCGATACACCGGTACCGATATAAAGTTTACCTTTACTCTCGACAAGCTCCGTGCGTCGAATAGTATCGGGGAAATGCGAATTACCGCCATCTATGATAATATCGCCGTCCTCTAAATGGGGTAGCAACTTCTCAATAAACGCATCGACCGCCGCGCCGGCCTTAACCAACAGCATAACCTTACGGGGCTTTTTTAAGTTTTCAACAAATTCCTCGATGGAATGACAGCCGATGATATTCTTGCCCTTGGCTCGGCCGTTAATAAAATTATCCACCTTCGATACGGTACGATTGAAGCAGGCTACTGTAAAACCCTTGCTTTCCATATTTAGGATTAAATTCTCACCCATTACTGCCAGACCTATAAGGCCGATATCTGCTTGTGCCATTTTTCTATACTCCTTAGGTAGAAATCAAAATCTTTAGATATTTTTTATTATTGCATAAACGTTTTATGGAATCCGGGGCATCACTAGGTAAAATTTTATTCTCCGGAAAAACCAAATCAGCTAAGAAATCCATATCACAGATCTCCGACATAAAAGTAAGTGAATCTTCCATGTCCTGTTTCGATGCACAAACTGAACCAATGATTTTTACCCCGTTTGTTACAATCTTATCAAAGATTTCAGTTCTCAATGATAGCTTTTTCGACTTAGCGAATTCGTCGGAAACACTCAACAAAGCCAGCATTCCTTCTGGGTTTACAACTTCGCATATTTTGGGAAAAACGTCACGGATATCACCAGTTGCATCAATAATAATGTCAAACTTATTTTGAGATAAATCTTCAGGCCATTTCTGGTCTTTGTTGACCTTTATGTATTTCACGCGTTTTTTGAAATGCTTTTTAATAAGGGATACCTTGTGATGTTTATCAAATAAATCTATTGCGCATATTTCGGTCCCTGGATACATCTTATACAAAATGGCAATGCACAACATACCTATGGGGCCGATACCGGCAATCAATACTTTATCTCTAAGTTTGGTAATTCCCCTTCGGGCTTCTATTTCTCTTATAACTTTCCAGGATACAGAAAGCGGTTCTGTAAGTATACAAAGATAGCCAAGATTATCCCTTTGTTGCTTAGTCACTTTAATTAAATACTCTTGCGAGTCAGAAAAATATTCTGATCCAAAACCATGATATTTGCCGGTTCCTCTACTAAGATACCCTGGGCGATGTAGGCAAAGATCCGGGCGGTTACGATTTCGGCAATCTTGCCAATGCTCACAATATCCTATATGAAAATCCCATTCCGAATTTGGCTCACGATTCCACTTTTGGCACCGTCTTACCATCGGAATAACCCAATCGCCTTTACGGAATCTCCCATCTTCAACATCGGCTCCTTTTGCCACAACCTCACCGACTGCCTCATGAAATTCAATAATTGGGTAGGCCCTTTTGCTAGGTTTACCACTTGCAAAACTATTGACATCGGTCCCACATACACCAAGGAATAGTGTTCTCACAACAACCTCATTCCTTCTATATCTTGGCAACGGAGCCCTCATATAAGTCAGTCTGTTTAGCTTTGCCGGCATACCTAATCCCCACATATCAACGGCTCGGGCCCTTGGGATGTATTGAATGCCCTCTTTCAAAAAATACGCCTGTTGAACTAACGCAAATATAGTGTCAAGTCTTGTTTTACGAGGATACATGAAGGCACCTTCCGTGATACACAACGCGGAGATAGCAGGCTTCGCATAAGCACTAACTATCATACATTGAACATCAGGCCGCGTTCGTTTTATCTCCCTTAGGAGTCTGAATCCTCCCTTTGGTTGTTTGGGGAACACCATATCGAGGATAGCTACGTCGAACCTTATCTTATCATCTTTAATGATTTGCATAGCCCTATCTATGGTATACGCAGGAATGACTTCGCAATCCTTAAGTTCCAGATATGTTTGGAACTCCCTGAGTGCAGTTCTGCGATCGTCAACCAAGAATACTCTTATTTTCATGAAACCTCTCCTTCGGCAAATGGAAATCTCACAACAAACTTTGCCCCAATTTTTGTATTTGGGTTGTATTTAATGTCGCCGCCCAATTTTTTCATTACTTTTCTACAAACATATAGGCCCAGACCCATACGAGCTTTTGTACTGATAAACAGTTTCTTGAAAAGTTTTTGTCGAATGTCTTCAGACACACCCTCTCCGTTGTCAATCACCTCCACATTAGCTATACGCATAATTGGCTTACTCCTTTTGTGTTTGGCATGTGATTTAGGTAGCGTTAGATTTATAAGTATTCTTGGCTTCGAAACATCAAATGTAGCTTCAATTGCGTTCTCTATCAGGCAATTCAAAGTTGTTTTTAACGCATGTACCGGTACACTCATAGGTACAACTGACTTTTGTTTATTAAACTTAAAATCGACATTTGGATACAATGGACCCCACACCTCTATTATATCGTTGATAAAAACGCAGAAGTTAATTCTCTCCCAGTTCGCCTTACGCTTTGGATTTATAAAAGAGAGAAACGTCTCGCGGGTAGAAAGTATCTCTTGTACTTCTCTAAGACCATTTCTTATTGACCTTCCAATTATTTCCTTCTGGAGCGTTTTGTCATCAACTGCTATTTTGATATTCTGCAACGCGTTTCTAACTCCTGCCGCTGGATTTTCCAAGCCATGTACAACGATTGCAGCCATCTCCTGACGTACTTTCATTTCATCACGACGGCGCTTCGCTTGCTCCTTTCGACGTCTGGCTTCTTGTTGCATCCGATCATTCTTAATAATTATTGCCGTTAAAGCAGCAAGTATCTCAAATAGCTTTTCCTCTTCCTTTGAGAAACAGTCAAATTTGTTATCTTTACCTCTGTGATTATCCGCTTTCATCACACCAATAATGTCCCCCCCAATCTTCAATGGTGTTCCGAGAAACGATTCACACTTACGTCCGCTTCTTTTATTCGGATAATTTATATTATCGTACTTGCCTTTCCAATGGGGGTAGTTTTCTAATTCCTTGTTGGATTTGATATTTATTGTCTCTCCAGACTTGGCTATCCAAACCGTAAGGCTATCATCCTTATTCATGTCATATTTAGCCTCATCTATCTTCCCTTTTTGCATATTCTCATAATGACCTTTTCCCGCAATACACCAAAGTATCTTTCCTTCCTTAAGCCATATTGAGGTACCATCAGCCCTAGTTATTCCACGAAGCTCGTTTACTACCTGACCTAACTTTTCGCTTAGGCTTCCTGTGCCTGTGAGCGCGCTAGCTAACTCATTGATTGAATCATAAATTTTATCTGTTTGAGCACTTGGTTTGCTTTCACCCATAGTATTTTCCCTCCATACCTTTAGTCTAGGATTACTTGCTTAAAACTCACATACACTTTTATTTTAAACTTTTTTGGTTCGTTTTTCACCCTCTAATCTCTTGGAATCGGTATATACCCACTGCTCAATCGATGCAGTACCTCACCCGCATGCTGCACAACAAGCACGCCCTCATCCTCCTTGTTTTCATAATCTGCTATATTTATCTCATCCGGATTCATATAACCTAAATTAACTTTTTTACAGCGTTCTTCACTGATACACGTCGCCAGCACAACGTTGACTCTCGGCTTCTCCACGCCGTCAATGAAAGTGCCGATTCCCTTAACATGCGTCGAATGGGCTATAACCCCTCTTGGGATACCGGCAAACTGCTCCATTCGCTTTAGAAAATAATCACGCGTATGATAACCGATTTTATCAAGAACTTTCCCATGTGTATATGATATTTCCGTAATATGCGGAGCATAGATAATCAGTGTCCCGCCATCGGCAAGCACAGGCTCGAGCTTATACATTACCTTACCCGCCGTCCAGATATCATCGTACATCTTCGGCGCAATTCCAAGAATTGTCTGATACGGCTTGTCCTTATAAACAACATGAACATCCTTCGATAAATCAGCCGCTTTCTCCCACGCCTCGATGCAATCACCGATGAATATTCCCTTAAGCTCGTCTTCCAAAGCAACAATAGCGAACAGCTTATGCGGCGTCTTTATAAACGAAGCCGCTTTCTCAACCACCTGTCGCGTGGGCGTCCACTTCTCGCCGTTGATAAGAGGATTCGTTATCACCCCTCCCAGCCAGTGAAAAAAGTTTATGATTTCATCACCCGCAATACCGGGAAATATATATTTATGCCCGCCGGAAAAGCCAACAACCTCATGAGGAAACACAGGCCCTAAGATAAAAAATTCATCATACTCGTTAATTAGCTTGTTAACGCGCACATCAACTTCTTCACGAAACAGCCCGCCGCTTATCTGTTCGATTTCATCGGCGGATATATTGCCGATTGAAGTAAACGTCTCCGGCTTGTCCCATTCATGATTGAAAAATTTCACCGATGAGTATTTGCTTTCACGTTCGTCCGAAGTCATACAAAGCCTTGTACAAATCTGCTCTTCACTAAGCGGCTGATGTGTACCCAGCGCCACCAGACAATCAACAGCCTTTGCCTTTTGTTCCAGACAACCATAAATGAGCTTAAATATCTCACCTATAGGCCCCGAACGCGTATTGTCGGGAATTAAAAGCAAAATCCGTTTGCCAGCATAGTCGTTTTGCGCAAAGAACTCAGCGATTGCCTCGTCAGCCTGATTATTATCGATAAAACCATCTTTGTTTTGTCGTTCGATTACCATTTGATTTGCTTTATATATCGCGCATGCAGCATTGCACGAAAGATGAATTCTTATTTTTCCCAAGGAGGTAATTCAGGCAGATATTCGTCGAATTCCGAAATTACTTTTTGCTCGTACTCACCCGCGTACTCACCATTGATGAACTTATCGAACGCCTCATCATGGAACCGCTTCCACGATTTGACCTCATCGCCCGGATTAATAGGATAAAACAACGCATCATTCGCCTTGGCGGCCTTCATATCCCCTGGCGCATCGCCAACCATAAGCACATGATTCTTTTCATACCGCCCCTTTGTAGCATAATCAAGATGCTGAGCTTTCTTACCCATTTCCTGCCCGGCTATAATCTCTACGTACTTGGCAATATCGTGTTCTTCCCACTCACGTGTAAGCGCCTCGCACGGCGTCGCCGATACCACAATAGCATCAGCCAAAGGTTGTATCTTTTCCAGACTCTCCCGCACAAACGGAAACGGCGGCATCCCCTTAACCGTCTCACCTATTGCCCAGTTAACCCGCTCACTCCATTCAAGAGCATGTTCCAGTTCTTTTTTAACCTCCGGATCCTTGGCCTGGTCAATAGCAATTTTCAATCCTTCGTTGCTCAGCAGGCTTTTCGGGTTATCCACCCAGGCAAAGTAATGCGCATATTGCGGAATCTTGATACTTCTGGCCTTGGTCATTGGATGGTTGGGCAATAGCTCTGCTATAATCCGCTTTGCTGTTTTATGCCGGTTAGCGCCGCGCGTTTTGGAAAACAAATCTGCAAAATCTTTACATTCACGCGCCGCCTGTGCAACAGGTTGCAGCCCGAAATACGCAATAAGCCAAGGACAGAAACATTCACGCTGCTTAATCCCCATCGTATCGAAAGCACACCCATCCGAATCGATACCAACGAAGAATTTATGTTTCGGTTTAAAATCTTTTAATGGTTGAGCAGGGTCAACACCAGCCATTTACTTCTCCTGATAATCATTCATCATCAATTTAATCAAACACCACTGAACGCAGAAAAACCGCCGTCGATTGGAATAACTGTTCCCGTAACGAACTTCGCCGCGTCACTCAGCAGCCACATAACAGTTCCGATTAGCTCCTCAGGCTCACCGAACCTTCCCATCGGCGTATGGTCGATAATCGTCTTACCGCGAGGAGTCAGCTCGCCGCTCTTTTCATCAGTCAATAGGAACCGGTTTTGTTCGGTCAAAAAGAATCCCGGCGCAATCGCATTTACTCGAATATCCCTGGAGTAATTCTGGCAAACGTGCACAGCCAGCCATTGCGTAAAGTTACTCACCGCCGCCTTCGCCGCCGAGTACGCGGCGATTTTAGTCAGAGGTCTAAACGCATTCATACTGGAAACATTTAGTATTATACCCTTTCCGTTTTCAGCCATCTCTTTCCCGAATATCTGCGTCGGTAGCAAAGTCCCAAGAAAATTCAGGTCGAAAACAAATCGGACCGCCTCACTCGGTATATCGAAAAAAGACAAATCCGGCGACGTCGTCGCCTCCTTTTTATTACCACCCGCCCCGTTAATCAGAATATCGATTTTACCAAACCCTAATTTGATTTTCTCATGGGCTTCCTCCAGACTGTCCTTGTCCAGCACATCGGCTTTGACCCCGATAGCCCGGCCGCCGTCGGATTTGATTTCATCCGCAACCTTCCCCGCCGCAGTTTCGTTTAAATCCAAAACAGCTATTTTCGCCCCCGCCTCGCCCAGCGCCTTGGCCATCGCACCGCAAAGAACACCACCCCCTCCGGTAATCGCAATCACTTGACCTTTAATTTCGAATAGCTTTGTCATTTTTATCCTTCCCTGCGGATGAACAGGAATTACTCATCCGTTATAAATATTTTGGCAGTTTTTTCTCTAACGGCTTACGTTCGAACCTCATAAACACGGGCAGCCCGTCCTTATCAATCGTTATAGGCACCTCGCCCTGCACCAAGGGCCGGACATAATCCCGCATAGCATCTGTTATATGATTACCCTTATCATTTATAAATTCGGCGGGCACTTTCTTTTCCCCGTTCGCCACATCTCTTAATTCCGCCAGTCCCGTCGTGCATTTGTATTTTGCTCCCTCTTCCCGAACCAGCGTAACCATCTTGCCGTTCACGCCTTCGAGCGCATTCTTTACCGCCATCTGCCCGCACATATAAGCCTCGTTCACGTCAGCCAAAGAAGCAAAGTGCATCGCGCTTCGCTGATTGGTTCCGAGCTTATTAAACCTCGCCTTGATACCAACCTCTTTTTCTATCACCGCCTTCAGCATCTCAGCCACGCCGCCAAGCTGAACGTGCCCGAAGCTGTCCTTACTAAACGCCCCTGAATCCGCGGTCACATATTTACCCTTTTCATCTTTCAACCCCTCGCCTGCTACGATAAATACCCTGCCAAGTCTGTTAAACACTTCTTTAACGTCCTTGATGAGCTTATCGAACGAAAATGCCGCCTCCGGCATATAAACAAGATGCGGCGCATCCTCTTCACTTCGTGCCGCAAGCCCCGTCGCCGCCGCTATCCAGCCCGCGTTTCTCCCCATTACCTCTAATATAGTACACGTATCCGTCGTATATAATGCCTCCGTATCTTTCCCCGCCTCGGCCGCACACGTCGCTACATATTTCGCCACACTCGGATAACCCGGACAATGGTCCGTACATGCCAAATCGTTATCTACCGTCTTCGGAATCCCCATACAAACAAGTTCATATTTCGCATCAGCGGCTAATTTATTCACTTTGTCCGCCGTATCCATCGAATCATTACCACCGGCGTAAAAAAAATAACGGATATTATGCGCCTTAAAAACATCCAGCACCCTCTGAAAGTCCGCCTTGGATTCTTCGATGGATTTGAGCTTATATCTGCACGAGCCAATGGCCGCGGCCGGCGTTTGCTTCAGCGCCTCGATTACCTCAGGCTTCTCCGCCGATATATCGAACAGGTCCTCCTTCAAAACGCCCAATATCCCGTTGGTCGCGCCAATAACGCTGCCGATTTTACCCGATTTCATCGCCTCCTGTATCACTCCACAGGCACTTGAATTAATAACCGCAGTCGGCCCGCCCGACTGTGCCACAATAGCATTAGGTTTAGAATCCATTACAACTGCTCCCATTATTTTTTACGAGTTATTGATTAAATCACCCAATTCCGGCAGAATATACAACACGCTGATTACAATTTCAAGATTAAGTTTTCAATAGGCCGATACAATGGCGATTTGGGAGTAAAACATGGCAAACTATATGATTGCACATTTCGATGATATCGATGCGGTAAAATGCCCTTGCGGCTTTTCAAAAAGGGCCTTTGTTGATAAAGACAACCCCACGGCAACAATGCACGTTGTCGATATTCAGCAGGATTCACAGGTACATTTCCATAAAAACCTCACCGAGCTTTACTTTATCCTCGAAGGCACCGGCCAAATGGAGCTGGATGGACAACTAATTCCCGTAAAACCTTTTACCGCAATTTTAATCAAGCCCGGCTGCCGACACCGCGCCGTCGGAAAAATGAAAATAATCAACGTCTCCATCCCCGCCTTCAATCCAGAAGACGAGTGGCTCGACTAAACAAAGCTTATTTTGTCACACGGTAGCACAAATTTTCTTAAAAAATATTCGTAACGATTTAGCCGGTATTTGCCTCTATATATTGGATTAAGTTATAATTTGCAATTCAGTTTCCTTGGCCGGACGGCTCTTTTTAGTAACCTTATTAAAGAAGGGAGAAATGATTATGTTACGTTCAATTAACATCAGGAGTTTTCTAATCGGCGGCTTATTGGTTTTTTTAGTAATGTGCCTGATGGGTTCTATCTACTACCTTCCACCCGAGTATAAAGGTCGGTTTAAAATTACCACAAATGAAAATCATGCATTTATTATTGATTCAGCAACCGGCCAGGTCTGGTCACAATTTTTTTCTGATGAGCCGTCTACTATAATTGATGCTCAACCGGATGAGTTTCATGCCCCCAAGCTGTTAATAGGAAGCCACATTATTGAGTCTGATGATTTCTAATAATTTCTCCCTGTGCTGCCTCCGGTTCGCACTATTTTAATCACTACGTCATTTCGTGTCTTCGTGATACTGTACGATGCTCATGCTGGCCTCCGGCAGCACAATCTAAAAACAACCCATTTACCCCGTGAGTTTACCCTG
>JASFVS010000244.1:0-4958 GCA_050049715.1 Phycisphaerales bacterium | reverse complement strand
AATAGCTAAACTCCACCGTATCGGGTTGTTTGGGGACATTTTTAACGACAAACAATGTGTCGGTGGTGTTGATAAGCTCGTGGGTGTCCTCTTTGAGGCTTCTGCCTGAAACATCTTCGTATAAAAAGTCCGAGCCGACAAAGCTTGTGCGTTTATCACCGGCAGCTATTCGCTTTACCAAAGAAAGATCGGGCAGATACATCCATCTGTCATCATCTTTGCCGGGGTCGGCATGTTTGTGAACCATATAGACGGTTCCCCGAACATCGTTTGGCCTTTGGAAATAGACAAAATACTTCTGGTCGCCGCCATCTTCCTCATCCTTCCTCAGGATGTTAAATTCGCGTTCCCGCTGCTGGCCCTGCTTGTTGGTTATTACCATTTTAACATGGGCCTTGCCGTCTTTTCCCTGATAATAAGCGACAATGTTGGCTTTATTGACTATAGTTTCAACATCGGGTATTTCCTTGTCTGAATTCGGTTGGTCAGCGGCGTAAAGCGACAAGTATAAACTCAGAATAAATATTATTGTTACTATGCGTTTCATTGTGTACCTCCGTTTCTTTTTATTAGTCACGCCTGGCTTTTAACACCCAGCTTTTTAAGTATAGTTATCATCGGGCACCAATTTGTAAAGGCCGATTGCAGTAGATTTAATCCTACAAAGGCGGTAAAAAACAGCCAATAGTATGAATGATAATGTGCAAGTAAAACGCTGACCAGCACAAAAAATCCTGCAATGCCTCTCAAACATCTTTCGACCGTCATAATATACCTTTCGAAAAATCGGATTTTAACTCTTTTCCTCCGTCTCGGTTATCTTGCAGGCCTGTCTGCGAGACATAATTCCACATGAAATAGACATTATGGGTATTACTATTATGCTAATGACAGCTAATCTATCCGGAGCCAGGGCCCAGTATTGGTGTAGATTCAAAGCTATTAGTACCACGACAGCCGCTGAAATAATCAGACAGAATGCACAATTGCATGTTACGGATTTAGGCCGGCTGATGCGTTTGAATAAGGCTTTTTCTATGAGTTTCAGGACAGCGGGCAAAGCCAGCAGCGTTACGGCCCCGGACAAAGCCATTATCGCACATAAAAATATTCCCACTGTTTTATAAGGTATCAGGGGAGCAGCTAAGAGAGGTAAAAAGCCGATAGCAATAACCAAAACATTTCTGCTTATCGCCTTGGCGGGCTCGCCGAACATTAGGCCGGCACTTTTTTGCCATGAGCCGGTTTCGGCGTAAGTTGTTCTTGCGCGCTCGAGGAAATGTATCGCAAAATCGACGGCCATTCCGAGTGTCAATGCGCTTAGAACCGCTACCGGCATGTCATAATCTTTTCCGACCAGCCCGATGATACCATATATTACAATTATGGTTATCAACAAAGGCACCATGCAGACAATGCCCCAAAGCGGTGAACGGAAAAGTATCGCCATCATAATAAAAACGATAATGAAGCTGCCCATGAATGACTGGAGCATGCCCCATACCATCTTATTCTGCCATACAGTGTTGATATAAGTCAGCCCCGCCCAGTTGTGTTTTAACGCCACCGGGGGTGGATTATCGCTGAAATATTTATTTACTGCTTTTACGACCTTTTCCATATCTTTATTGTCGCCGCTGGGCAACTGCATCCAGATATTGGCATGCATATAGTCATACGTAACCATGTGCCATAAATCCTCCGGGTTATGGCTGCTCTGAAATTGTAAGAGGCACTGAGCTACGGCACCTGAGGAATCGGGGATTTTATAATTTTCCTTTTTGCCGTCTATAAGCTCCTGATGGACTTTCTTTACAACATCTGCAACTGAACTGCCTTTACCTACCAAACCTGATTCTTCAAGATGTTCCTGAAGACCCGATATATATCGTAACACGTCAGGCTGCTTGAAGGGTTTTATGCGTTCGGCCTGCCTGCCGAAAAAGTCAGTCAGGTCATACCATAAATCAAAATCATCATCAGAAACGGTCTGAAGCTTATCATTGGCAAAGTCGCTTAATTTTTTAAGCAGTTCCTGTTTGCTTCGGACTGTAGTTGAATATGACGAAAGATTTTTTTCTAACTCAGGTAAAACAGTCAGAGCGTTCGGGTATGTTTTGTTTAACTCGGCAAGTTTATTCGAAAGCTCTTTTTTTAACTCACTTATGTATTGCGTTGAAACTTCATTGCCATCGGCAGGATCGAGTACCAGATAGGCCATGTAGGTTCCGCCAAAATGTTTGTTTAGCTCGATATCTGCCCGGCGGATAGGATGGTTTTTAGAAAACCATTTGACGGGGTTGTCGTTTATCTGGATTCGCGTAATACCGTATAAAGCCACCGCTGTAATTATAAGGAGAATTACGAGAATCGGTTTTGCTTTTGTATAAGTTGAGCTGCCGATTGAAGTGAGCAGTCTGCCGAGCCAGCCTTCTTTTTCCGTATGTATGTTTGCCGAGCCAAAGTTTTCAAGTGAGCTTTCCTTTATCATCATCACATAGGCGGGTACAAAAGTGACGGTACATACCCATGCAATCATAATGCCAATCGCAACAAATATACCGAAGACCTGAACAGGAGGAATCGGGGTAAGTGCCAGTGAAGCAAAGCCAGCGGCGGAAGTCAGTGAGGTATAAAGCATCGGCGTAAACAAATTGCTCATAACTTCCATAATTGTACCTTTCCTGCCTTTTTCGTTGGTATAAAGGTCGAAAAATTCGGAAAGAATGTGGACGGAATCCACGACGGCTATCGGCATCAGGAAAATCGGTATCATAGAGCTCATAATGTGCACGGGATAGCCCAAGCCGATGAGAAGCCCCATTGTCGAAATGACCGAAACCATCGCCACAATCATCGGAGAAATTACAAGCACAAGCTTTCGGAAGAAGAACAGCATGAGTATAAATATTACTATCATTGCCAGAGGCGCCGATATGGCCATTTGAATAAACATTTCGACGCCGAAGGTGTCTTCAGCCACCGGCAGACCCGTGATATGGTATTCCTCATCGCCTTCAAATGTCGCAATCTTTTCCTTCAGTTCACTATAAACACGGTAACTTAAGTCTTTGCTCGTTAAGGGCAGATAAAGACATACGGCCTTTCCATCTTCGGAAATAAGTGTTCCTTTAAGCAGTGGATTGGACATGGCTTTATTTTTAATTTCCAGCGCCTCGGCATCGGTAGCAGGCGGCTTTTTCATCAACCATTCGAAAGTAACTACGCCGGGACCACCCTGACCTATGTGGTCCACCGTTGATGGGGCAAGCAAGTCAACCTCAACGACACCGATTTGCTTACTGGGGTCTTCTTCGTCCGGCCAGACAAGCGTTTTTGCAAATTCGGTGAGTTCATATACCCTGCTTAGTGATGAGGCGTTAAAAACACCGTTCGGATTTACATTGTTGACTATGCCTACGACAACGATGTCATTTAGTGCGAATTGCTTTTTTGTATGGTTATGGAATACCCGTACAGGCTCATGTTCCGAGAGCATGTTCTCCGGGTCGGTGTCGACCTTTATAAGGGGTATTAAAGCACCCAGCCCAACTGTAAAAGCGACCATTATCAGTGTAACTAATTTATAATGTTTTAAAGAGAATTCCGTTATCTTTTGCTTAAGTTCCATATCTTATATCCGCTAATTTCGAATTTAGTTTTCAAACGTTTATTTATGAATCTGGGTAACCTCCCTGTTAATAAATTGCTTCAACTGCCCGGTATTCGCAACAGCCTGATAAGTTATATATCCTCCTGAAAGATTCGTTGCATCGAAACCATTTTGCTCTAAAATTCTGCAGGCGATATAACTACGCACTCCGACAGCACAATACGAGTGAATCGTTTTGTCGCGAGGCAGTTCATTTAGTCTTTTGCGAAGTGTATCCACGTAAATGTTCTTTGCATTAGGGACACCGCCAGCTTCGAATTCTCTTGGTGTTCGCACATCCAGAATGAAATCTCCCTCTTCAAGCTCATTAAAGTGTCCAACTTTAACGGTGCCATCGAGTATATTCGCAGCAACGAATCCTGCCATATTGACAGGGTCTTTTCCGCTGCCGTAGGGAGGAGCATAAGCCAGTTCTAATTCCTGCAAGTCAAAAACCGTCATGCCAGCACGTATCGCAACTGCAAATACATCTATTCTTTTATCGACGCCGTCAACGCCTACAATCTGCGCTCCCAAGATTTTACCCTCAGGTTTAGAAAACAGGAGTTTTATGTGCATTTGTGTAGCGCCGGGATAATAACCCGCATGGTTAGCCTGGTGAAGATACAATTTTTCGTAATCGATATTTCTCTTTATTAAGGCTTTTTCGGTAACACCTGTCATAGCAGCGGTCAAATCAAACACTTTCAATATACCGGTTCCCTGAGTGCCGTTGTATTTTCGACCCCTGCCGCATATATTGTCCGCGACCATTCTGCCCTGCTTGTTAGCCGGGCCTGCTAATGGGATTAAGACGGATTCGCCAAGAACAAAATCCTGAACCTCAACGGCATCGCCGATAGCATAAATATCAGGGTCGCTGGTCCGGAGGTATTCGTTAACCTTTACACCCGATTGAGAGCCGAGTTCCAACCCGGCCTCCTTTGCCAGCTTTGTTTCCGGCCGGACACCTGCTGAAATTATTACAAAGTCGCAATCAAGTTCTGTTCCTGAGTTCAGTTTAACCGCAAGAGATGAATCGGTTTGACGAAACGAAGACACCCCATCGTTTAATCGCACGATGGCGCCTTTTTCTTTTAAATGTTTTTGCAGAAAATAGGCCATTTCCTTATCCAGCGTGGGCATGACCTGGTCTAACATCTCGACTATCTCGACTTCCAATCCTCGGGCATGAAGATTTTCGGCCATTTCCAGGCCTATATAGCCGGCTCCAACCACAATTGCCTTCTTCGGATTTCGGGCTTTTATAAAATCATTAATCCGGTCCATATCGGGGACGTTTCGT
>JASFVS010000242.1:0-4968 GCA_050049715.1 Phycisphaerales bacterium | reverse complement strand
TATAATTGCAGTTTTAATGGCTATTCTAATGCCGGCTCTGCAAAGGGTGAAGGAACAGGCCAGAGAAGTTACCTGCCGCGCGAATCTGCGTCAATACGGCATAGCGCAGGCCATGTATCTGGACGATTACGATGACCGCTACCCTTCCGCATGGACATCCCTGGTTAAGGATGAAAACCCCACAGGCGCGGGAAGTTACCAGCGTTACTGCCGATGGCATGACCCAAGATACCCGGCCGACGGGCCGCTATGGTCATACCTGACCGAAGAAAAAGTCCATCTTTGCCCGTCTTTCAAAGTCCTTGCGAAATCCGAAGGTAAAAGACATCCGGCACACGACGACATGATTCCCATTGTTCCTTACTACAGCTACAGCATGAACGCCTGGCTGGGCTCGAAGTTCGGTAGCGCAGAGGGTACCACCGGTGGTGTATTTAAACGTTCTGAAATAATGAGAAGCAAAGCGGAGGTGTTTTTCTTTACCGCGGAAAATATGTGGCTAAGACCCGGATGTGAAAACGTATTGAATGACAACGCCCTGTGTCCCGACGGACGGGACTGGTTCGGAACTTTTCACAGCACCAAGAGCGGCGACCTCAACAGCGGCATGGTCAACGCCGTCTTTGTCGATGCCCATGTTGACGAAGTGCGATCGGCGCTGGGTCCTGAAGGTGAAGACATGGGAATGGAGTTCGGTGAATTCGAGAAGTTCGGCTGGCCCAATAAAATGCCGCATCAATGATATAAATAAACCGTATATAAATTTTCGCTTTCTATACTTAACCCCGTGAGATAGTCCTTGCTACTTCACGGGGTATTTTTTATTCGCATACACAAAACAGGAAAAATGGAAGATGTGGGATTCTTGAACTGATTCTGTTCAATCTAAAGTCTTAAACCAGTTTTTCGGCATAAGCCGCTCTCTGGAAGACCGGCCGGATTTCCGCTGTGCTACGACACGAAGGAAAATTCATCAAGCGATTCTGGATGCTCGTTCTTTCTGCTTTTTTAGCTAAATTCTTGTGGGCTGTTCATGGCGACTTACTGGCTTCGCGTGTGCCGCCGTAGGCGCCCATATTGATAACGCCGCCATTTGGTAATGGCTCGTCTCCAACAGGACTGTTCGGGTCACCGGCATCTACCCAATAGCCGTGAACTGTAAACAGAGGGTCAACATCAATATTGCCTTCGCCCCACATGACGGCTTCACAAGGGTCGAAGACACCGGCTCGGCCGCCCTGGATATTGCTGTAGGAGATAGTGATTGTTGACCCATCGTTATTCCATATCTCTCCATTGACACCACCCCATAGAATACAGTTGATTAGCTCAAGATTGGCCGCCTCTTCCCAACCCGCAGGATCACAAGCTATAGCAGCTCCGTCATTTGCCGAATTGCTATAAAAAGAACAGTTGGTCAGCTTTAAATTGCTATCAGAATTTTTTATTCCCCCGCCGTTGTCGGCCGAGTTCCCTGAAAAGATGCAATTAGCCAGAACAGGCTAACTATTGGTATTGTTCCATATACCTCCACCTTCTAAAAGTGCTGAGTTTCCACTAAAAATACAGTTGGTCAAAGTTGAATTACTTTCCATATTATATATTCCGCCGCCTCTTTCTGAAAAGTTGTCGCTGAAAGTACAGTTAGAAAGGGCAGGACTACTTTGCCAGTTATATAACCCCCCAGCCCATTCCGCTGAGTTCTCTATAAAAACACAGTTGTTCAGTGTGGGGTCGCATACTTCGTTGAACATTCCGCCACCGCCAAGGCTTGAGTTTTGGTTGAAGATACAATTAGTCAGCGTCGACCTGTCACTCGACATGTTATACATCCCGCCCCCAGCCCAATATGCCGAATTCTCACTGCATGTACAATCGTTCAGACTTGGACTGCTGTGGCTATTATACATCCCGCCGCCAGTGCCTTTGAACGAAACCGAACCTGCCAAGTTCTTATGGAACGTGCAGTTAGCCAAGATTGGGTGGCTTGAACTGTTGAACATCCCGCCACCTACCATATTTACCGAGTTTTCGCTGAACGTACAGTTGGTCACTATCGGGTAGCTGTCATCGTCATTCCACATCCCACCGCCCCCGAAACCTGCCCAGTTTCCACTGAACAAGCATTCAGTCAGGATTGGGCTGCTCTTACTGTTGAACATCCCACCACCGACACTACTACCCCAAACTGTAGATGCTGAGTTCCCACTAAAAGTGCAGTTGGTTAAGGTGGGACTGCTGTTTAAATTGTACATCCCACCGCCCCGCTTTGCCAAATTACCACTGAACGTGCAATAGGTCAGGGTCGGACTTCCGAAAACATTATACATCCCACCTCCATAATTGGACTCATCATTGGCATTTCCAGCGATGATAGTGAAGCCATCCAGCACGGCTTTTTCATCAGTACCGCTACCGGTTACTATATGATAGCTGTTCTCCGCACGAGTCACCTCACCAGCTAAATCACAGGGGTCGGAAACTTCCACATCGTCACTATTAAGGTCTCCATTCAGTATCGTCTCATACAGTTTAATATCTCTTAAATTAGGGTCAGGTTCGTCAAAACCTGCATAGCCACCTTTAAGAGCAACGCCATTGATAAGCCGAAAAGTGGCCTCCCGGTCACCCGGTGTTTGATTCGCACGCTGGTCAGGTTTGTAAACACCCTGTGCTACTCTAATCTCCACCGGCTTATCCGAGTCATTCGCATCGGCCAGGGCATCCTGAAGGAAATTATAAGCATCCGCCCAGCTTGTGCCGTCATTAGCACCGGCGGTATCATCATCCACGTAGATGACTTTGCCACAGGCAAAGGAACAAAGCAATATTATAATAAGCATTAAATGGGCTATCCGAAATATTCGTGAATTTCTTGTCTCTATCATTTTTTAAGCCCTCCTTATTAATATCTCAAAGCCCGGTAAGAAGGTGCCGAAGAGTCACTCACTGTGTTTACTCAGTGGTTGTCGCCTGTTATTATGAATCGTTAATCATCAATCTCCAATTGCAATTGGGGATAATGACCTTCCTGTATAGTCCAGACGTGGCTGAAATCCCAACCGGCATCTTGAAATATACTTTCATTCTGCATCTGCTCTGTCGTAAGACCCATTCCTCATCCCGGTAGGTCCAAACCATTGCTGACAGATACACCCGACAACTCTGCATCCCAGAAACAGCCAATCGCCAGACGTCTTCTGGGCAGAATCGGCGGAAAGATATTTCCAAACAATCCGCCGACAAATGTATCATTGCCTTCGGCTTCCAGAGGAATAATCTCATAAGCTGAATAGCAGTTAATGGCATGAATGTCACTATACTCTCCCACAAGGCCCCCTACAACGGAACCGGCGATTGAGCCCCGGGCATAGCAGTCAATTGAAAACAAACCATCATTCCAAATGACTCCCCCTGCCAATCCACCGGCGTTCTGCTCTGCGGCAATATCACAATTTGCTGAAGATCTAAAAATCACAGTGTTAAGATAAGAGTAACCAATGAGACCGCCCACATTATCGACGCCGATGACAGTGCCGGACGAGCGGCATTCGATAATCCGAACCTCCTCACCGCGACCGATAAGTCCCCCGACATTTCGAAGGCCGGTGACCTCAGCCTGGACTTCACAGCATATCATAGTGCTCTCGCTCGAAAAGCTAAGGCAGGAGCCGATTATTCCACCAACAATCTCATCGCCTGTGACCTGTACCTGGGCTTCACATTCCACCAAACTGCCATCCCAATTGGTACCGACCAGCCCGCCGACCTGTTCGATTCCTGAGAGTTGTCCGGTTACCCGACAGCGGAGAATAATCCCTCCACTATTAATTCCGGCGATTGCTCCACAGGGCGAACCACTAATAACTACATCAGTTAAGGTAAGGTCCTTAACTATGCCCGAGAGACTACCGAACAAACCGGTATCGTATCCGTCTTCACCCTCAATGTGCAGATGGGCAATTGTATGCCCCTGACCATCCAGTACTCCTTTGAATGAAAAACCCATGTGACGGCTGACTAATCCGTCGGGATCTTGTGCTATCAAAGCATCTGTAAAGACTTGGCCGCCAGGCAGGTTAGGGTCCAAGTCGATGTCGGCAGTCAGGATGAAGTGCTTATCATAATCCTCAGGACTCTCGCCAAGCAGTATCAAATCTTCGGCCGTAGAAATTAGATACGGGTCACTTGGCTCACCTGTTCCGCCGCCGTATTTGGCCTGGGCGGGAAAAATAAAAAGACAAATTATAATCAGAATTATTCCGTATTTCATAATACCGCTCCTATTAAATGAGACAAACTCAAATAAGACAAACGGTGGGGCAAGCCCCACCCTACCAAATCAATCAAGACAATAATACAGGCCGGCTATACTGAAAATTACTAACAATACTGTTATTACTATGATTGTTGCAATCATCTCTCGGAAAGTTACGCAGGCCAGAAGCGCACTGGATGTGGTTATAAGGGTAATACCCAGCCTTGTCCCCAACGAGCCGGCCAGCGTCGCAACGAAACCGACATCCAAAGATGCCGCTTTTACGGTACAAACCGTCGATGTCGTCTTGCCTGAAAATGTCAGGATTCCGAAAAAGCTCAGCCCCGCCAGCAGCGTCTCTTTTGAAAAACCGTTCCGTGACAGATGCCGTCTTAAGGCGTGTCTGGCCCGAAAGAACAACACCCTCGCCCGAAGCTCCTTACAATCCATAAGCTGTGCAATTTCAGCATAGGACAGTTCCTCAAAACAGCGCAGGACCAAGACGTTACGATAGGTAAGCTTCAATTTAGCAATGGTGTTATGAACAATATTAGACAATTCAATACGTGAAGCCTGGTCGAGGCCGTCATGATGGTTTCGAGCGACATATTGTCTGAAAAACTCCCGGTTCAGAGCCTCGATTTCGACCTCCTGCCTGCGTTTTCGGTCCCGATAGTAGTGCTGCACCTCCCCCATAGCATGCCGAAATA
>JASFVS010000286.1:0-4299 GCA_050049715.1 Phycisphaerales bacterium | reverse complement strand
TGAGAGCTTCCGAGCCGACGTATTATATCTTCCCATGAGTGGTCGGAATAGGCTGTGCAGATGACGATCTGGATATCCGGGTCGATTTTCCAAATGTGCTCTATTGTTTCGAGACCATCCCATCCCGGCGGCATACGCATATCAATAAAGGCCAGTTCGTATGGTCGATTCTCAGAAATTGCATGTTTAATCTTTTCGTATCCTTCTTTTCCCTGAGATGCAACGTCAAGTTCATACTTGTTATCACAGACGGGTTTTCTGGCGTTACTGCCCAAGACATCGGACACGAGTGAGTTCAACTCAGTATTGTCTTCTTCTCGAATAAGAATGGTTTTAAAATCTTCTTGAATGTTAGTATTGTCATCTATAACCAAAATGCGATGAATGGTTTTTCCTTCACTATTATTCATTTTTCAACCTCCTTTGTTTGAAATGGTAATTCAAGGGTCAGTATAGTGCCCTTTCCGGGGCCATCGCTGTGGGCGCTTAGTGAGCCGTTCATTTCGTTCGCTGCAATGGCGGCGCTGTGTAATCCGAATCCAAAGCCATTCTTTTTTGTTGTGAAACCGTGTTCAAAGATACGTGTCAGGTTTTCTTTGGCAATACCGGTACCGTTGTCGTGCACCTCAATGCGGAAACGTTCGTCTTGTGGTTCTGTAATGCGTATAGTCAGAATTTTGTCGTTTCGCTTATTATCAGACATGGCATATTTTGCGTTACTAATAAGGTTTGTTAGAATCTGAAGGACCTTGTGGCTGTCTATAAGAAGAGGCGGCAGTTTTGTAAATTCACGTTTGAGTTTCACGTTATGTCGCTTGAGTGACTGGGCATTTATTTGGATGGAGTCTTCTACGAGCTCTATAATTGAAGCTGGCTCGATTAGACCGGATGTTTTACTGTAGGATTGTTGAAGGTGGATGATGTCCGCCATATGTTTGATATGTTTAGTTAACGTTTTCAAGGCCTTGAGGTAGCGCGCTTGTTCGGTAATAAGTTCTTCAGATAAGATGGACAGAAAGGCCGGCAATTTCTTGCCCTGTTCAGTAGTTGTTAGAAATTTGCTTATGTCATCTGTATGTTCTTCGAGTAGGGTCACGGTATCTGCAAGATAGGACACTTTTGAATTGCGGACATTTTTTTGAATCGACTCAGCATTGGTTCTGACGCTATTTAGCACATTTCCGACATTGTGTAGCACTCCGGTCGCGACCTCAGCCATGCCGGCCCTGTGTGCCGACTCAATAAGTTTTTCTTGGGTGGATTGTAATTCAGCCTGAGCCTGTTTTCTTTCGGTAATGTCTTCGAAGCTTTCTATTCCACCGATAATTTTTTCATTTTCATCTTCAAGCAAATCTACATTTTTAGATATTATGCGTATCCTTCCATCCTTTCTTTTGAGAGTGCACTCTTTGTAGAGTATAGGTTTTTCGGTGTCATCAGAAAAAAGGTTGCATTCATGGCAACATGGTTCAAAAGAAAGGATGGAGCATTCCTTTCCAATGACTTCTTCAGTGGTATAGCCTGTTAACTCTTCAGCCTTATTATTCCAACTCATAATTTTTCTATTCTTATCTACAGTGAAAATAGCACTTGGTACAACTTTATAGATGAGTTCTGCTTTTTTTCTAAGCTCATTCTGCTTGAGTTCAGCTTGTTTTCGCTCAGCTATTTCCTTATTAAGGTTATCTATTGATGTGGTAGTGCTTTTTAAATCATCAGTCATTTTTTTGAAAGAAGTGGCTAAGGGGCCAAATTCAACGCAATTGGGGATATCAATTTGAACGTCCAGATTGCCTCGGGCTACTTCCATTACACCCTCAGTTAGTTTGTTTATCGTCTTTGTGATTTTCTTTGAGAGGGACCATCCAATGAATATAACGATAACCAAAGCGGCCATCGTAAATCCTGTATAGATAGTTGTGAACTGTTTACAGATGAGGTTGATAATAGTCTTGTCCAATCCTTCTGCGACCAAGGTTCCCTTAAGGATATATTTGGAGATGCTGATAAGGCATATTCCCCATATTGCCATAGCCAGGAAGAGAGCTATTATGATGTTGTTGCTTAAACTCGATTTTGAAGAATCAATTTTAATAGCCATTTTCTCTTGTTCTCTTCTGGAGCGATTGGATAGTCGCCCATCTCCCCCAAATATAGCTGTAGCCGTGACGAATTCTGAAAAAGACCATTTTCAGAGTTTTACGTCGTTAACTTAGCAAATAAACCTCTTACATCAGCATTTGAACCTAATGCTACCGTTGCTATATTCAGCTT
The DNA here is from genome assembly GCA_050049715.1 of Phycisphaerales bacterium. Lineage (GTDB taxonomy): Bacteria > Planctomycetota > Phycisphaerae > Sedimentisphaerales > Anaerobacaceae > NIOZ-UU13. Next base: position 2,025 of record JASFVS010000286.1, on the reverse strand, counting down.
TGTTAGATGAATAATCGGCAGAAAAGAGGTGCAATTTCAGAGGAAAAGGCGTTTTGTGGACAATATCAATACTTTTTTCTTTTTTCCCCGAGAACAATTTCCTTACTACTGAATGAGTATTTCTAAACTGGTGGGATTGGAAATTGAGGCATAAAGCCGGTTAGGAGTTCTACAAATGGGGAATAACTAAACTATAAGGGTGAGAAATTGATAATAGGGTTGACAGGGGTACTGGTGAGTGCTATAATAATCGTTAATGGAGGATGGTTTTTTCTCCTTAAATAATAAGAATACAGGATGAATAATTAACAAGGCCAGTCCGATAACTGTGGCCGGTAAGTTGGTTTCAATGAGGGAATAGCGATGAAAAGCGTTTCTATATGTAAGTTGATTGTAGTTGTTATTTTATGTGCTTTATTTTTCATGCCTTTGGGATGTAGTTCCAGCTTTTATGATCAGATGGGTGAATCTGCAGCCGAAGGACGCAGAAGGCATGCACGTACTGCTCGTATTAACCGGCAGGAGCTGATGGCGGATTTGGATGAATTTTTCCTTCTTAATAAACCCAGCAAGCTCACTGATAAAAGAATGCCCTGACAGGCAGCACTCCAAATTATTGTAAAATAAGAGTGGAATTCAAGTGTTCTCGTATATTGCGTTTGTTCTTAGCAGGCTTAGAGAGGGATTAAAAGAGAACTTTCAATATAATCACTGTAAAGCGATTTTGATAAAGCGGTGGTTTTAATTATTCATAATTGCTTCAGGTTTTGGTTTCCTCGGAGGGAAGGTTGTCGCCGGTGTATTCCGGTACAAGCTCCTTTATTTTCTCCACTATTTCATGTTGGTTATTTATTTGCGCTTTAGTGAGATTCACCAGTTCATTTATTCCCGTCCGAAGCTTATCTCTGTTTATCGGAATATTTTTCCATATATTGATTTTGGGATGTCTCGTACGCTGCATATCTTCGCCTTCTATTCTGAGTTCCTCAAAAAGCTTTTCACCTGCTCTTGGTCCTGTGATAACTATATTGATTTCTTCTCCGGGTTTGAAACCACTGAGTGTAATTAGTGTCTTTGCTAATTCCATAATTTCAATTGGTTCACCCATGTCGAGTACAAAGATTTCTCCTCCTTTTCCCATTGCTGCAGCTTGCAGAATTAACTGGCTTGCTTCAGGTATGGTCATAAAATAGCGTTTCATTTTGGGATGTGTAATGGTTACGGGACCACCCTGCGTTATCTGTTTTTTGAAGATTGGTACAACCGAACCCTCAGAGTCAAGTACATTACCGAATCGCACAGTAACGAAGTGTGTTTTACTGGTTGTGCTTAAATCCTGAATATACATTTCTGCGATTCGCTTGGATGAGCCCATTATGCTGGTGGGATTGACGGCCTTATCGGTACTTATCATTACAAAGTTTTTGGCGTTGTAATTATCTGCAGCATCGGCAACAACTTGCGTGCCGATTATATTATTTTTGATAGCTTCGCTGGCATTAAGTTCCATCAAGGGTACGTGTTTGTGAGCAGCGGCGTGAATAACTACCTGTGGTTTATATTTTTCGAATATTCCTTCAACTCGTGTTTTATCGGTTATATTACAAATAAGGGTTTGAAGAGGAACTGCAGGAAATTGTTTAAGCAAGTCACGTTCTATGTAAAATAGAGGATTTTCAGCTTGCTCGATGAGTAAAAGTAATCCTGGATTAAAATTGCATAGTTGTCTGCACATTTCCGAACCGATGGAGCCGCCGGCGCCGGTAACGAGAATGGTTTTGTCTTTGGCAAAAGCTTCTATTAAATCCATATCAAGCTGTACCGCTTCTCTGCCTAACAGGTCATTAATATCGACATCTCGAATCTGAGAGACACGGTACTTACCGGAAGCAATGTCTGTAATTGACGGCACTGTACGGAAACGAATTTTGGTGCCTTCGCATACACGAATAACTCGCATTCGTTCGCTGTGACTGGATGATGGCATTGCTATGGCGATTTCTTCGATATTGTGTTTTTCGCAGA
>JASFVS010000027.1:0-15959 GCA_050049715.1 Phycisphaerales bacterium | reverse complement strand
TTTAAAAAACCAGCCTTTCAAAAGGGTGTATATAGACGCATTTGCAGGAACAGGGTACCGCCAACAACGAAAAAAACAATACAAAATTAAAGGCTTTTTTGAAGAATTGGAGCAGGATGAATCAAAGAAGTTTCTTAAAGGATCGGCAAAATTGGCTCTTGAAGCCAAGCCGTCATTTCATAGATATATTTTCATTGAAAGTGATAAAAACAAAATTGATGAATTGGAGAAATTGCGAGAGGAACACCCTGAAAAAGTAAAGCAAATTGAAATAATACAAAGCGACGCCAATGAATTCATCCAAAATTATTGTAATGATGAGGATTGGGTAAATACGCGCGCAGTTTTATTTCTCGACCCATTTGCTACAGAAGTCGAATGGCAAACAATCGAGGCAGTTGCGAAAACCAGATGTATTGATGTCTGGATACTTTTCCCGGTTATGGCAGTCAATCGGCTATTAGCAAAAGATCCGCAAAAAATTTCATATGATCGCCTGAATAGGATTTTTGGAACACAAGATTGGTTTGAGTGTTTTTATAGAACTCGAACTTTAGATGACATTTTTGGTAAATCAGTTGATATAGTAATTAAGGCCTGTGACTTCACCGGAATCGGAAATTTTTATAAAAGCAGATTAAAATCTATATTCTCCGGGGTTGCAGAAAATCCAAAGGTCCTTTATAATAGTCGCGGAAGTGCTTTATTCCAATTTTTCTTTGCAGTTGGAAACACCAGGGGAGCGCCAATCGCTATTAAAATCGCAGAATACCTAATAAGGAGAATCTAAATGGGAATCGATTCCAAAATCGAATGGACGGAATCTACATGGAATCCGGTAACGGGCTGTACGAAAATCAGTTCCGGTTGCCTTAATTGCTATGCGGAACGTATGGCTTTGCGTCTAAAAGCAATGGGCCAGAAAAATTACCGTAACGGCTTTAAGGTCACATGCCATCCGCATGTGCTCGATATGCCCCTGAAATGGAAAAAGCCTCAGATGGTTTTCGTCAATTCGATGAGCGATCTGTTTCATGAAGATGTTCCGGATGATTTTGTATTGGATATATTCTCCACAATGAGGCAAGCCAAACAACACCAATATCAAATTCTGACAAAAAGAGCCGAAAGACTGGCGGAGCTGTCACCCGAATTACCCTGGCGGGAAAATATATGGATGGGTGTTACTGTCGAATCTGCCGATTATAGACCCCGAATCGATTATCTAAGATATACAGCAGCTCATATCAAATTCTTATCACTTGAGCCGTTGTTGGGTGATTTGGGAGAGCTTAACTTTGATGGAATTGACTGGGTAATTGCTGGCGGAGAGTCCGGGCCCGGAGCAAGGCCGATGAAAATCGAATGGGTCAGGAATATAAGAGAACAATGCCTTGCTCAAAATGTACCATTTTTCTTTAAGCAGTGGGGCGGCGTAAACAAAAAGAAAACCGGCAGACTATTGGATGGCAAAACCTGGGATGAATGGCCAGTCGGTTTCCGAGATAAGATGTACGCTTAAAACTGTTTTCCAACGCAGCCATAATTAAGTTAATTTCTACGGAGCTAAATAGGAAAATTTAAAACCGCAAACTCCTTATGATATTTCTTCGCCGCTTTGTCATACGCCTTGCCGGCTTCCATCTCATCGTTAAAATAACCGAGCCGGTAGGTCTTTTTATTGCATTTTATCTTGGCTGCCCATTTCTTATTTGCCTTGTTCCAGTAAACGCCTTTGTATCTTGAGCTTTTGTTCGGTATCACCCGCGTATTGCGGTTATTTTGGGCCTTGGTCGCAAGCCGAAGATTACTCCTTCGGTTATTCAACCCGTTATGGTCGATATGGTCAACAAGCAGATGGTCTGGCGCTCCCGTAATTACACGATGCATCGTGATATTCTTACCGTTTTCCTCCCGAACGGCATAGTAATTCCCATCGTTGCCGTTCGCGTACCATTTATATTGGCTCAAAGCTGGATAATCTTCGGCATCGACAATCGCGAACTGCCCCCGCGTTAAAGGTATCCGCCGGGGAGCGTTGTTTCTTTCGTTTTTAACAGTAGTGCCTTGCATACCAAACCGTGAAGGGTAGAAATTCTCGCATTTCTGGTCCAGAGCGCGGACTTTCCACCGGCCTTCGGCCCCTTTCTTCTGCCTGCATATAAGCACCGCCCGGCTTGTACCCGTCGCAAAAGTCGAAAAGCAGCAGTTGTCACAACTGGGCTTGGCCATCCTGTGGAGTTTTTCCTTAGACATGAAAAAAAAAGTTGAGAGTAAAAATGTCAAATTCGCTGTTAGTTGTTGGTTATTTTGCTTCCGCCGGGGGTGATTAAGGCGGAAATGACTGTTTGTGAGTTAAAAACAAATCAATATTCAATTGTAAGCGGTATTATACCATAAAATCCGCAATTTTCCAAACAAATTCTTACAAAACAAACCGTCCCTCGTGCTTCCCCCCCTCATCCATCTTTGTCATTTACCTTCCCCTCGTACCATCGTACCTTCTAACCACCGTACCGGCAAAGCCTGGCCAATCTCTAATTCGCTAATTCTCTATTTCGCCACCGCGACCTCGGTGTTCTCTGTGGCAAAAAAATTAAAAAGCCATCGCGTAGCGATTCCTTAACTTAAAACTAAGCACTTAAAACTAAAAACTCGTTATCCTTCCTCAATTTCGTAGCGCAGCGAAGTCGAAGATCCGGTGTCGTTTGACGGAATAAATCTAAACCCTCCACGGCGCCCGCAGGCTGCGCTTTAGCATATTATTAGCCGCATCGTCATTGATAAAGCGTTCTTTCTTCGGGTCCCACTTTAATTTCCGCCCCAGAATCATTGCAATATTACCTAAGTGACAAACGCTCGCCGAACGATGCCCAATCTCCGCCGTACAGATTGGGTCTTTGCGGCTCTTGATACAATCCAGGAAATTCTGATTATGGTCGTTACTGTTATAAAGATGAATTTCATCCGGCCCGATTATCGACGTCAAAAGCGATATCGGCTCGGCATCGATTTTACCGCGTGACACATCGACCCATCCCCTCGTCCCCTCGAAGCGTGTATGCCCGCTGCTGCTCTCAAGGAACAATTTAACGCCGTCCGCGTACGTGTACTCGACGTTTTCATTTTGGGCGGTCGTAAACAGTCCCGTCTTTGGAAAATCACCATGGCCGACAATTTCCACCGGCCCCGTATCATCGGCGCCCTTACCCCACTGCGCGATATCTAAAAAATGAGCGCCCCAGTTGGTCATCTGCCCGCCGGAATAATCCAAAATAAAACGGAACTGATAGTGACATCGTTGCGTCGTATAAGGCGACCACGGCGCAGGCCCCAGCCACATATCATAATCGAACCCTTCCGGTACAGGCTCAGGGCTCCACGTCGGCCCGCACTCGCGGTTATTACCATGAATCCCGACTCTTATAGTATGCAGCTCACCGATCCGGCCGTTGCGAACCAATTCACACGCCTGCCTAAACTCACTGCTCGATCGCTGCCACGAGCCGGTCTGAAAAACCCTGCCGTACCGCTTCACCTCATCGGCAAGAACACGCCCCTCCGCTATAGTCAGCGTAAGCGGCTTCTCGCAAAATACATCCTTACCCGCATGAACCGCCGCAACCGACATCGCAACATGCCAGTGGTCCGGCACGGTAATTACCACCGCATCGATATCGTCACGCGCTATTATCTCGCGAAAGTCAACATAGCATAAATCTTTATCAAGACCGATTGCCTCGCGCGCCTTCTCCATATAGCCGGCATCGACGTCACATATCGCGACTACTTCACAATCTGACTTGGCGTCGAACGATTTCATATTTCCCAAACCTTGGTTTCCAAGGCCGATACAGCCCACCGTAATACGATTACTGGGCGCATTCGCGCCGAATACCGAGGACGGAACAATTGTCGGCAAGACTATCATCGCGCCCGCCGCTGTCGCCGAGCCTTTCAAAAACTGCCGTCGTGTCACTTTATTGTTTTTGTGTTTCATCATTTTTTCCTTTTTATTTTCGATTAGTCATTGCTATTTAAGAGCCTTGATTTTTATATTCCGAAATTCGATATAATTACTGTCACCATGTCCGCAAAATCCGATATGCCCTTTGTTCCGTTTCAATCCCGGATGCTCTCTGCCATCCATCGTCACCGGCGTGCTTGCCTTTTCGATATCCGCATCAACAATAGTCGTACCGTTAAGCTTAACCATAATATGTTTGCCTTTGGCGATGACTTCTTCGAAATTCCACTGCCCTACGGGCTTCAGACATCCGCGCTTGGCCGGCACCACACCGTAGATAGAGCCGTGATACTGATAAGGCTTAAGATTTTTATATTTATCTGATGTATCGTCTAAAATTTGAATCTCCATCCCCATATATGCAGCATCGCCGGAAAGAGGGGCACGTATTGCAAGGCCGTTATTAGCGCCCGGCGTAAGTTTGAACTCGAATCGAAAAAGAAAATCGCCATATTCATCCACCGTGAATAAATTACCACCCCCACGTTCCGGGTCAAGCACAATTTTGCCCTCTTCGACCACATAACCTTTCGTATCCCCCGTCCAGCCCGCCAGGTTCTTGCCGTTAAACAGTAATTTGAAGCCATCTGCCTTTTCCTGCTCCGTGAGAACGTTCGTTATCTCACGAATAAATATATTCCTGAAATACAACGGGCTGTTATGCGCCTGAAGCTCTATCTGGCCGGTCGGATATATCGGCTTATCACGCTCCCAGTAATTTTCCAACACAACATTATCAACCACCAGCACATCATTCAGATACACCGTCACCTTCTCGCCTATCATAATAATTCTGAATGTGTTCCACTGCCCGATGGGCCTGTCGGCAACCTTCAGCGGTTTGTCCGGCCCTTTCTTATTATTATACAACCCGCCTGAGCCAATTTCTCTATCCTGCGAATCCCAAATCTGCACCTGCGGCGAACCCCGCAGATAAATCCCGCTGTCCCCGCCTTCTTCAATCTTCCAGTCCACCAGCAGTTCGAAATCGCTGTAGTCCTGCGCCGTGCAAAGACTTTGAAATCCTTTGCCGTCAAAATAAATCACCCCATCGACCACCTTCCAGTGCGCCTGCATGTCCTCATCCGCTTTGACCTGTGCTTTGGCCAATTTTTCACGACTCATTTTACTCCTGCTTTTCGGGTCACCCACCAGCCCCTTCCAGTCCGTAAAGTCCCTGCCGTTAAACAACGCCACAAATCCCTTTGGCGGTTGATTCAACGTATCCATCGCTCCCTGCGCATGCGCCGAACAAACGATAACAACTAACGAAGCAATAATTATAAAGGGCTGTGAACCATTTGTGAGTTTTTTCATTTTTGCTTCCTCCTTTTTCAGACAGCCATACGGAAAGACGCAGGACAAAAGGACTTTGAACGCAGGTTACCCAAAAGGGTGAAAGAGGGGACTCGAACCCCCGACCCCTGGATCCACAATCCAGTGCTCTAACCAACTGAGCTACTTTCACCATAGTTCATCAGGCTGTGCCTGATGAAAAAGCGAATTGTACCAGACCGGCCTGTTTACGTCAATGCCCCACTTACCCGCTAAAAATTCTCTTAAAAAATCACGAATTCTACTTGTTACTTTAAGCCTTTAATTTTCGCCCGATTTGTAATATTCTTTGCAAACTTTCGTTGCAATAGTAAAGCCCGGCGGAACGGGCACGCCAGGACTGGTCATCTCAGCCAGGTTCGCGACTTTGCCGCCTAAAAGCTCTTTCATCTTCGCGTATTGGGTGCGGAATTTAGAATAATTGGCTCTGTTAGATAAAGCAATGCTTGGATTGCGTTAAAAAAAAGAGAACTCCACGTTTGGCTCCGCCAAAAACAGTTATGACAGGAACAGTTATCTCACAGAGTGGGGCGAGCCGCTACTACTTCGCGAAAGCTAAGCAAGACGGCAGAGCCTGGCGGAAGAAATTTCTAACAGGGTTGACAGAATTACCTTCGGGTAATATACTGCCTAATCTTAACTTTCCCAGTGAGGTTGGCTGGGTGGGTGTCCGAATTTTTCGGGCGGAAATATAAATTATGGAAATTATTTTAATACGAAGTTTTGCTTAAAAAGGAGAATTTTATAATGGCAGAAAAAAGGGTGTATTTTTTCGGCGGCGGCAAGGCTGAAGGCAATGCGAAGATGAAAGAGCTTTTAGGCGGCAAAGGCGCGAACCTGGCTGAGATGACCAGTCTTGGCGTGCCTGTTCCGCCGGGCTTTACTATCGCAACGAAAGTGTGTAAGGAATATTACAAATCTCGCGGAAAATGGCCGAAAGGACTCGAAGCGGAAGTCGAAAAGAATTTAGCCAAGCTCGAAAAGGCAATGAAGGCCAAGCTCGGTGACCCGGACAGGCCGCTGCTGGTCAGCGTGCGAAGCGGGGCGGCCATATCGATGCCCGGTATGATGGATACGGTGCTGAACTTAGGGCTGAACGATGATGTGATTGAGGGAATCATCAAAAAGACGAAAAATCCGAGATTTGCTTACGATATTTACCGGCGCTTTATCGATATGTTCGGCGACGTGGTTATGGGCTGTAGCCATGAGCATTTCGAAGAAGTAATCGATGCGGCCAAGAAAAAGGCGAGGGTGAAGCTCGATAATGAATTGAGTGCCCAGCAACTGAAAGACGTAGTCGATAAATATAAGGCGGTTTACAAAAAGCACGTTGGCAAATTGTTCCCGCAGGATGGGAAGGTTCAGTTGAAACATGCCATCGATGCGGTGTTCGGTTCGTGGATGGCGCCGAGGGCGGTCAAGTATCGCCAACTCAATAAGATTGCGGGTCTTCTCGGTACGGCCGTGAATGTCCAGGCGATGGTATTCGGGAATATGGGCGAAGACTGCGGGACGGGTGTGTGCTTTACACGCAATCCGAGTACGGGCAAGAGGGAATTCTACGGCGAATTCTTGATGAACGCGCAGGGTGAAGACGTCGTGGCGGGTATCAGGACTCCAATTGAATTGAAGAAATTAAACAAGGTCATGCCGAAGGCTTATAAGAAGCTTACAGGTCTGATGGGCAGGTTAGAGAAGCACTATAAAGATATGCAGGACATGGAATTTACCATCCAGAATAAAAAGCTCTATATCCTTCAGACGCGGACGGGCAAACGCACGGCGGAGGCGGCGGTGAAGATAGCGGTCGATATGGTTAAGGAAAAACTTATACCGAAGAAGGAAGCGGTCAATCGAGTGACACCAGAGCAGTTAGACCGATTGCTGCATCCGCACTTTGACCCGAAGGCCAAACGCAATGTAATCGCGAAGGGTCTGCCAGCTTCACCGGGAGCGGCGGTCGGACAGGTCGTGTTTACGGCTGATGTCGCCGAAGCGTGGAGGAAGAAAGGCAAAAAAGTTATCCTCGTTCGGAAAGAGACCAGTCCTGAAGATATCGGCGGTATGGATGCGGCCGAAGGTATTTTGACAGCGTTCGGAGGTATGACGAGCCATGCGGCTGTCGTTGCACGCGGGATGGGTAAATGCTGCGTTGCGGGAGTCGGCTCGGTAAATATCGATTACAAGGGCAAGAAATTTACCGTTGGCAAACAGACCGTTAAAGAAGGTGGCTGGATTAGTTTGGATGGCTCGGCGGGCGAGGTTATGACAGGGCAATTAGGTACGGTGGCGCCGACATTGAGCGGAGATTTCGGGAAGTTTATGAAGATTTGCGACGGTGTTCGTAAGTTAGGTGTGCGTACGAACGCGGATACGCCGGGAGACTCGAAACGGGCGAGAGATTTCGGCGCTGAAGGTATCGGGCTTTGCAGGACGGAGCATATGTTCTTCGAGGGCGAGAGAATCTGGCCGGTGCGGCAGATGATTTTAGCGGCGGATGATTATGCTTCGATGCTGGATGAGATTGGTGCGGCTCAGACGGACAAAGAGAAAAAGGCAATCCAAAAAGAATATGCGACCGCGAAAAAGCAGTTCGAAGGGGCGCTGAAGAAGCTGCTGCCTTATCAGCGGAATGATTTTGTGGGTATATTTAAGGCGATGGCGGGATTGCCTGTTACGATTCGTTTGCTTGACCCGCCGCTGCATGAGTTTTTGCCGCAGGACAATAAAAACCAGGCGGAGATGGCAAAGCGGCTTAAAGTTAAGCCGGCAGTCGTTAAGGCGAAGGTCGAGCAATTGCATGAGTTTAATCCGATGCTGGGCCATCGCGGGTGTCGATTAGCGGTGACGTATCCGGCGATTTATCGTATGCAGGCCAGAGCGATTATCGAGGCGGCGCTGCGAGTCAGGAAAATGGGCAAGGTTGTGCATCCTGAGATTATGATTCCGCTTGCAGGGGCTGTTTCGGAGCTTAAGAATGTTAAAGAAGAAATTCTCGATGAAATCAAGATGGTCCTTAAAGAGAAAAAGACCAAACTCTCTTATCTGGTCGGGACGATGATTGAGATTCCGAGAGCCGCTTTAACGGCAGATGAAATCGCCAAAGAAGCGGAGTTCTTCAGTTTCGGGACGAATGACCTGACGCAAATGACGATGGGCTTTTCGCGTGACGATGCGGGCAAGTTCTTGGTCGAATATGTTAAGAAGGGCATCTATGCGAACGACCCGTTCCAAGTGCTCGACCAGACGGGTGTCGGCAAGCTTGTCGAAATGGGTACGAAGCTCGGCAGGAAGACCCGCAAGAATCTGAAGGTCGGTATCTGCGGAGAGCACGGCGGCGAGCCGAGCAGTATCGATTTCTGTCACCGGGTCGGGATGAATTATGTCAGCTGCTCGCCCTTTAGAGTGCCGATTGCAAGATTAGCGGCAGCGCAAGCAGCAGTGAGATAGGAATTAGAGGATAGGGTTTATTTAATAGTATGGGGCGTTCCTTTGGAGCGCCTCATTTTTTTTGCGCAGAGGGAAATAGAGAGAATTAGTTAATTAGAGATTAGTGGATTAGCCCCGAAGAGATAAGCTGCGCTATTCCACAGGACAAGCTCACGAAGTAAAATGAATTTTCTTTGCTTTTTCCTCTGTTTTAGGGTATTGTATAAGGTGGGAGATAGCAAAGGACAATGTCGTGAAGGAGCGGGTGATTGTCACCTTTAAGGTATAGGAATCGGAAATTATGGCTTATAATGGAAGTGCCTTATCTATATATAGAATATAGAATTGAAAATGAAAGGTTTTGTCATGTTAATGTCAATATTAAAAAAGAATTCAGTGAAAATGTCCTTTAGCTTTCTAATGGGAGCAATGGTTGTCCTAATATTTGGATTCCAGGATAATAAAGGCGTTATGGATTTGGAGCAAATAAAAGAAATAACGTATGCAGACATAAGCATTGATATTGTAGATGATGTAAATTACCTGGGCCAGCCTGATATTGTGGAATATTTGCGCATTAAGAAAAAAGATTATCCTTTCATATATTTGTTTAAAAACCCCTCCAATAAAATTGTGAAATGGAATATTGTAAATGGTAAGGAGGGCCCGTTGGCATTTTCAAAATTTGATAAAGATAGAATCTCGGAATTTTCAATCTACGGGAATAAAGTTCATGATAAAAGGAGAATGCCTGTATTTTTTTTAAGGGCCTCTGATAAACCCGGAGTTTGGCAAAAAGCTATGTATACGCCAACATTAAAAGCCATCGAAGAAAAGGGTAAATTAATATCTTACAGAGCAATAGGTGAATGGTACGAAGATATCGATTTCGATGGTCAGTTCGATGCCAAACGTATATACAATGAAGAATCAGAAATTGTTTACGAATATATATTCGTAAATGGAGAATGGCTGACACTGGATGACAGGGACTTAAAAGAAAAAATGACAAAGATAGGTCATTACAGCTTAGATAGATTAGATGCAGTTACATTTGATGGCAAACAGAAAACATACTACGATTTTGAGATCGGAAAAGGCTGGAAGAAGCGACCACCAACAAGGAGCAACAACCAATAAATAAACGTTGCTTATAGACTGTGACGGTCCAGAATGGCAATAAGATAAGCGATAAGATTAATTAACATAAGTGGCAATTGCTTGTTTTTTTATTGATACCTGCCGTTTTGAGTCGTCGTGGGCGTGACTGATAAAAACATCAAGCTTCGCAGGGTAGGGATGAAAGGTTTCGTCATGTTAAAATCAATAGTCAAAAAGAATTCAGTAAAAATGTCCTTTAGCTTTCTAATGGGAATAATGTTTGTCCTTACAATTGCGCCCAAAGAAAATAAAGACATTATCGATTTGGCACATACAAAAGAAGTGACTTATGCAGATCTAAAGATTAATGTTGTTGTTGATAACCCGAACAATCCTGATGATGATATTGTAGAATTTTTATGTATTCAGAAAAATGATTATCCTTTTATATATTTGTATAAAAATTCCTCTAATAAGATTGTTCATTTTGTGATTGCAGATGGTAAAGAAGAAATAATAGCAAGATCTGCATTTGACAAAGATAGAATCTCACAATTTTTAATTTATGGAAATAAAGTTCACGATAAAAGGAGAATGCCTGTATTTGCTTTCAGAGCTTCTAATGAACCAGGAGTGTGGCAAAAAGTTCAGTATATACCAAGTTCCAAGACTATTATTGAAAACGGCGAAATATCACATTATGAACCAATTGGTGAATTATACGAAGATATCGATTTCGATGGTCAATTTGATGCCAAACGTGTAATAAGTGAAGGATATGAAGTTGTTTTTGAATACATATTTATAAATGGGAACTGGCTGGAATTGGATAATAAAGGTTCTGATGAAAAAATAAGAAAAATAGGTTATTATGATATAGATAAATTAGGAGCAGTCACATCTGATGGCAAACAGAAAACATACTACGATTTTGAGATTGGAAAAGGCTGGAAGAAGCGACCACCAACGAGGAGAAGCAACCAATAAATCGGCAGGCACATTGTACATAAAGCAACATAATGGTGGGGCCGTCTTCGCTTGAGCTACGCCGAGCCACCCTACAATGGGAAATTAAAAGTTAAAAAATCAAAGTGCAAAACTACATATTAAAATTCAAAATGAGATTATATTCGTATGCCAGATTTCTCCACTTCGCCCCTTCGGGGCTTCGGTCGAAATGACCCTTCGTTGCTAGTTGCTTTTGCTGCCCCCCTGCTGCGACTTATGTGTGTAGCCCCTCGGGGGTAAACTCCGGTCAGCATTAGGTGCCTTATAGGCACGTAAATAAAAGGATAACATTTTTACCGTAGACCAGCATGAGAAACATATAGCATTACGTAGTCTTGCCAGTCCCGTGAGGGATACCTAATGGCAAGACTACGTAAATATAAAGAGCATCGAACGAAGGTAAAAATGTTATTTGCAAAGTGGATGGCAGAACAGAGTGATTAAAAACGGTGTGAACCGCAGGCAGGACAAGAGAAAATAAAAAATCAAAGTGTAAATATAAAAATCACAATGCAAAAATCAAAAAGATATATCATTCCATCCACTTCATTCGCCTGGCTCATTTAGTGGCTGCCACCCGTCGAAAAAAGTTAAAATGTAAAATGCAAAATTGAGGAATCGCTGCGCGATGGCTTTTTCGTTTTTTCCTTGAAAAATACTGAGGAGGTGGTATAATGCCTTTGGATAAATTAAACCGGTGTTTTGGAGGAGAAATCCAAATACCTTTCTATCAGCAAGAGATGTCTTATCTGTCAAATGTGCGCATGCCGGGCAGTGTTCATTCGGTTAGATAAGTATATAATGAAAAGTAACGCGGCATAAAAAGACAAATTCCCAACGGATTAAAATAACTATATTTTTTCGAAAGGGCGAATTAGTGAATAAGAGAATTTCAATTGCGTTAGCAGCGGCATTTGTGGTGAGCCTGTTAGCTATGGCGGCACCGGCGCAGGATATTATGGTCCCTGATGTAGTTGGTATGAATGAAACTGACGCAGGGTCAGCAATCAGCTCTGCTTCTCTCACGATGGGTTTTCCTTCGTATGCCTGCGATAATACGGTCCCTGCCGGTTTAATAATCAGCCAATCGCCTTCAGCGGGGACCTTAGTGTCTATAACCACTTGGGTGAATGTGGTAGTTTCTACGGGTCCCTGCGAAGTCACTGTCCCTGATATTACGGGGGTGCTTCTACTTGATGCGGGGCAAGCACTTTACGGTCATCACCTTGTGGTGGGTTCTGTTACGTGGGTCTGCGATGATACGGCTACTGACGGTCAAATAATCGGCCAATCGCCTTCAGCGGGGAGCATAGTGCCCTGGGATTCTTCGGTGGATGTGGTAGTTTCTTCGGGTCCCTGTACTACCGATGTGGAGGTTCCTGATATTAATGGGAATACTGAATTTTGGGCGGAGTATGCACTTGACGTGTGTGGCCTTACGCTGGGTTCTGTTACGTATGTCTGCAATAATACGGTCATGGCCGGTGTGGTAATCAGCCAATCGCCTTCGGCGGGGAGTATGGTGCCTGTAGGCTCTTCGGTTGATGTGGTAATTACTACGGGTCCCTGTACGGGGAACGAAGTCACTGTCCCCGATGTAGTTGGTATGAGTGAAGATGATGCAGGAACAAGGATCAGGTCCGCCGGTTTTACGATTTCCTGGACACATCAGTACAGTGATACTGTCCCGGAAGGACATGTAATCAGCCAGGACCCACAGGGGGGAACATCGGCTCCTGAAGGTTCTGATGTGAGCCTTGTCTTATCTCTTGGCCCGCAGCATGACCCTTCTGTTGAGCCGGATGCAAATTGTCTGATAGCACACTGGAAGCTGGATGAGACGGAAGGCGAGATTGCCTATGACAGCGTGGGTATCAATGACGGTTTTCTTATGGGTGACCCGCAGTGGTCGGCCGGTGTGTTAGACGGCGCGCTGGATTTCGACGGTGACGGTGACTATGTGGACTGCGGCACCAGTGCAGCACTCAACAGTCTCAGCGATGTGATGACCTGCTCGAGCTGGGTAAACATCAGGTCTATCACAACCACCTGGATGGCTATTGTTGCCAAGGGTGAAACCGCCTGGAGGCTTTCCGTTAACGGTGATACTACTGGTATTCACTTCGGATTCACAGGCGGAGACAGGGGCTGGCAAGGGGCAAACTCGGTAACCGAACTGCCTCTTGATGAATGGCATCATATTGCCGGAGTGTATGACAGCGGAGTTGGAGCTATAATTTACATTGATGGAGTTGCAGAGGCCAACAATCCCGATCTCGATGGAGTTGCGATGAATGAGATGCCGTTCTTATTAGGTGAGAACCCGGAATCGGCCGGACGTTTCCTTGACGGCATACTTGACGATGTTCGCATATATGAGTGTGCGCTGAGCGTTTATGAGATTCTTTATCTTGCCAGTGGGCAGATGGAACCGGACGAATCCGATGTCAACGGTCTGGTTGCGCACTACGCGCTGGAGAACAACTCGTATGACAGTTCCGACAATATGTTTGATGGTGTCATCATGGGTAACCCGAACTTCGTCGAAGGTATGGCTGGAATGGCAATCGACCTCGATGGTGACGGTGACTACGTGGATTGTGGTACCAGTGAAGAACTCAACAGCCTTAGCGAAAAGATGACTGTCGCGACATGGGTGAACATCAGGTCGATAACAACCGCCTGGATGGCTATTGCAGGCAAGGGCGAAACCGCCTGGAGACTTTCTATAAACAATGATACAACAGGTATTCACTTCGGATTCACTGGCGGTACACGCGGCTGGCAGTCGGCGGACTCGGTAACTGAGCTGCCTCTGGGTGAATGGCATCATGTTGCCGGTGTGTATGACAATGAAGTTGGAGGTACAATTTATATCGATGGTGTTGCAGAAACAGTAAATCCTGACCTTGGTGGAACTGATACCAATGAAATGCCGTTCTTGTTAGGCGAGAATCCGGAATCGGCCGGACGCTTCCTTGACGGTATGCTTGATGAGGTCATGATATATAACCGGGCTTTGTCTGCTGGTGAGATTAGTAGCCTTGCCGATTTTTAGTTATTTGTGCTGTCGGATCTGCGATATTTACTATCCCTTGGGGATAGATTTACGATTTATTATTTCTTGAGATTGCCGCGCTATGTACCCTGGGCACAAGCACCTTGGGTACAAGCTCAAGACAGGTATCACAGAAACGACAAGACAAGTATATTAGGGCAACCACATGGGATTGCCCCTACGTTTGGGCGT
This sequence comes from Phycisphaerales bacterium, assembly GCA_050049715.1. GTDB lineage: Bacteria > Planctomycetota > Phycisphaerae > Sedimentisphaerales > Anaerobacaceae > NIOZ-UU13. Next base: position 1,806 of record JASFVS010000027.1, on the reverse strand, counting down.
GTACACACGTAATATCGGAGCCAGATCCGTTCGACTCCGCTGCGCTTCGCACCTTGGGCACAAGCTCAGGGTGACAGCGAGATGACAGACCTCACAGGCGGAGTTTAAATGGTGCGAAAAATCGCACCCTACCTTCTGGATTCCTGTGGAGTAATCCGTCTCAGCGAATTTCGCAGGAATGACAACTCGAATAGGGCTGTTCGAGAACAGCTCCTACTATGCTCGGTCCACTTTGGGCGTGTCTAATGCAGAAATGAATATTCGTATCTCGCATCTCGTGAAGCGTATCTCGAAGAAAATTAAATATCAAAGTGTTAATAGCAAAGTTACAATGCAAAATTCAAAATGAGATTATATCCGTGGGCCAGACCCCTCGACTGCGCTCGGGATGACAGAGAAAGTCGTTCGTTCTGCCGGAGGCCAGCATGAGGTGCATTCAGTGTTACGCAGTCTTGTAAGAAGCGAAGTAAATAAAATAATACCGAACCGAAGGCAGAAACAGAGTTAATTAGAGAATTAGTAAATTGGCCCCGGTTGGATAAGTGTAACTATCCAACGGGGTAAACCCCGGTGAAATAAGCTGCGCTATCCCACAGGGCAAGCTCACGGGGTAAAAATGAAATTTCTTTGCGTTTTCAGCTGGTTTATACTAAATTTCTTTAGCGTGCGATGAAAAAGGATAACCAGCCGAAGCCGGCTTTTAAGGGGATTATTATGAACTTCGGGTAAAGGAGCATCATACCGATACTTCGAGAAACCAGGAATCTTAATATATTGAAACCATAACAATAATATTGGGCAAGGACACAGGATGCTCGACTTCATTCAACAATTCAATCCAATCGTGCAGGCCCTGATTGCCACACTATTTACATGGGGCGTGACTGCGTTAGGCGCTGCACTTGTTTTTTTCACGAAGAAGGTAAATCCCAAGGTGATGGATTCTATGCTCGGTTTCGCCGCGGGTGTGATGATAGCCGCAAGCTTCTGGTCGCTGCTCGCACCCGGTATAGAAATGGCCGAAGAGATAGGTCATACCCCCTGGCTGACAGCCGCGATAGGATTCATGGGCGGCGGGCTTTTCATGAGACTGACCGACCGCTTACTTCCGCATCTTCATCCGGGTTTGGATATGAAACAAAGTGAGGGGATAAAGACATCCTGGCAGCGAAGCACGCTGCTGGTGCTTGCAATCACCCTTCATAATATTCCCGAAGGTCTTGCGGTCGGTGTTGCTTTCGGAGCGGTGGCGGCCGACCTTTCTTCGGCCACGATTGGCGGCGCCGTTGCGCTGGCTATCGGGATCGGTCTGCAGAATTTTCCAGAGGGTGCTGCGGTGTCGCTACCATTGAGAAGAGAAGGAATGGGTTTGACGAAGAGCTTTCTTATGGGGCAGGCGTCCGGTTTGGTCGAGCCAATAGCAGGGGTGCTCGGAGCGGCATTTGTTCTGAATATGCGGGGTGTTCTTCCTTATGCACTTTGCTTCGCCGCCGGGGCAATGATTTTCGTTGTGGTGGAAGAGCTGATTCCTGAATCTCAACAAAATGAGAAAAATGTCGACCTTGTGACCATGGCAACCATGGCAGGTTTTGCGGTAATGATGATTCTCGACGTGGCGCTGGGCTGACGGTCATGGCCTGGAATCTGCAAAAGATCCCCATTGAACAGGACGTTTACATAGACCCGGCAGTAACCAGTCATGACATAGGAGGGCAGTGTAAAGCTGAGTTCTCGAATGTAACAGTTGTGGGTGTAGTTAGCGGCGTTTATGCTTTGAGTTTCGTCTTTTGCTGAGTACCTTTCGGC
>JASFVS010000241.1:0-4999 GCA_050049715.1 Phycisphaerales bacterium | reverse complement strand
CCGTTGAGGGATATGTTGTTGCTTCATTTTATTACTCCTCATTTAGTTTTTTTCAGGCTTTCTTAAACTTTGTCCATTTCTGTTTGCTCTTGGTGCTTGCCAGGACGGTTTCAATGAACAGCATACCCCGCAGGCCGTCATCGACATCCGGAAAGTCCAGCGCCAGCGGGTTCGGTTTTGTTCTGGTTATTCTTGCACGCACGGTATCGGCGAAGTTGACATAATTATTGGCGAATGCCTCGAAGAAAGCTTCAGGATGCCCGAACGGCAGTCGTGTATTTCTGGCTGCTGCGGGGCTTTTCGCGCCAACATAATCATTACCACGGCGCCAAACCTGAACGGGACCGTCCGGCACTTTTACATACAGATAGTTCGGATGTTCCTGATGCCATTCGAGAGATTTCTTTTCGCCATAAACCCAGATAGCCAGATTGTTTTCCTCACCGATGGAAATCTGGCTGGCGTGCAGAACGCCCCTTGCGCCATTATTGAAACGCAACAGGCAGTTGCCATCGTCGTCCAGCCTTCTGCCCTTTACGAAAATATTAAGGTCTGCGCATATATGAGTTATTTTCAGGCCTGTTATATATTCGGACAGGTTTTCAGCGTGCGTACCTATGTCGCCCATACAGCCGGCTCCGCCGCTCTGTTTGGGGTCGGTTCGCCAGGCGGCCTGCATCGAGCCTGTTTTCTCAACAGCAGTAGAGAGCCAGCCCTGCGGGTACTGCACGATGATTTTGCGAATCTTACCCAAATCGCCTTTTCGTACCATATCCCGGGCTAATTTGACCATTGGATATCCGGTATAGTTATGCATCAGTCCGAATACTTTACGTGATTTCTTGACAAGTGTTCGCAGGGCTTTTGCCTCTTTGACATTGAACGTCATCGGTTTTTCGCACATTATATGGAAGCCTGCTTCGAGGAAATCTTTGGCGATGGGAAAATGCCAGTTGTTCGGAGTGGTAATCGAGACAAAATCAATTCTTTCACCTTCCGGCAGCTTCAGCTCACCCTCTATCATCTGCTTATAAGTGCCATATACCCGCTTTGAGTTGAGCAGAAGCTCGCGTCCCATTTGCTTTGACTTTCGCGGGTTAATATCGAACGCACCGGCCACCAAATCGATGCCGCCGTCCATGCGAGACGCCTTGCGATGTACTTCCCCTATAAATGCACCTGGTCCGCCGCCAACCATGCCCATCTTTAAATTTCGTTTTAATTTCATATTTGCTCCTTTCAATGAAATATCGAAATAACTTTCCGTGTTTTGAGGTACTGTTCTAACCGTTCGTAAATGATTTCTAAAAGTAATGCCTCCTGCAAAACGTCTTTCAGGAATTATATAGCCTGGAGTTAATAAAGCAACCCAAAAAGACGCTTTATTCGAGGTTGCAGATACTTCGACCCGCCGACAAATATAACCCAAACCATCGCGCTCTGCAAGGGCTTGTTCTAAAAGAAATTGGGACGAAATTAATACCTGCTATGTGCAGATTTGGTCGGTTAAGGGGAATAACAAAGTTAAGGTTGACAATAATTGAATGTAAGTTATAAATCTCATGGTACGATTTAAAATTAAGCTTGAGTTACATCTGGAGGCTTTAGTGACAGGCTGGGTGAAATCAAAAAGGGTTGCCGGATGTGGCGGCGAGTTTTGGGAAGTAGATTTTAAATTTTTCATCGTTTAATTATGGAGTAACTGAAAATGGCGAAATTAAGCGCATTCGCAGATGAAGTGACCGAGGATTTTTTAGAGCAGGTTAAATATCTCGCCAAAGAACACGTTGGTTATATCGAGCCTCGCTTTATCAATAAGCAGAATATAATGGATTTAACGAAAAGTCAGCTGGATGAAGCGAAAATGATGATACAGGATTATGGGCTGAAAGTAAGTGCAATCGGCTCGCCCATAGGTAAGGTCAAGCTCGATGAGCCTTTCGGGCCGCATTTGGATAAATTCAAACACGCAGTTGATTTGGCCATGTTTTTTGAGACCCCGTATATACGAATGTTCAGCTACTATGCGCCGGAAGGCAAAAATATCGATGACTATCGCGATGAGGTTATGGAGCGAATGGCGGCCAAGGTTGAAGTATTGAAGGACGTTGATGTTACAATGGTGCATGAAAACGAGGCTCATATTTACGGTCATACCGCTGAGCAGTGTGTCGAGCTGGTAGAGACAATCGGCTCGCCGAAACTACGGCTGGTATATGACCCGGCAAATTTCGTGTGGGGTGAGAAGATAGCGGACAATGTCGAGAGCTGCTGGCCTGTGATGAAGCAATACGTTGTTCATATTCATATTAAGGACTGGAAGCTTGGGGCAAAAGACGTGGGCAGTATACCGGGCGAAGGTGACGGTCAAATAAAAGAGCTGCTTGCCGAGCTGGCGGCGATGAACTACGATGGCTGTCTTACGATGGAGCCTCACTTGCAGCTTGGCGGGCAGTTTGGTGGCTCGACGGGCCCTGAGCTTTTTTCAAAGGCCATTGAAGCGGTCAGAGAACTTGCGGCCGAGCTCGGACTGGAGTGTGATTAATTTTATATTATATAAAAGGAGACATAGATGAAGACCTGGAGTTTTGGAATAATTGGCGCCGGACTTATCGCGGACTTTCATGCAAGAGCCATTGGCGATATTGCCAATGCGAAACTAATCGGCTTTTGTGACAAGATATCCGAAAAAGCTAAAAACCTTGCCGATAAATTCAATGCTCGTGCTTTTGACGATTACGAGCGAATGTTAAAGGATGACGAAATAGATATTGTTACAATTGCTACGCCGAGCGGTTTTCACATGGAGCCTACAGTTGCCGCTGCCGAGGCCGGCAAGCACGTATTATGCGAGAAGCCTCTTGACGTTACACTGGAACGAATTGACTCTATGATAAAGGCGCACAAAAAAAGCGGCACGCGGTTGGGCGGGATATTTCCGTATCGATTTAATGATATGATGCCGCCGATTAGAGAGGCGATTAATTCCGGACGTCTCGGCGTGATTACTTATGCAGGTATTTATGTTCCCTGGTGGCGCAATGATGAATACTATAAAGACTCCTGGCACGGCACATGGAAGCTTGACGGCGGCGGCGCCCTGATGAATCAATCCATTCATATGGTTGATATGCTGTGTGATGTAATGCCGCCGATTGAATCGTTACAGGCGTTCACGTCGAAACTGGGTCACCCTCAGATAGAAGCAGAGGATGCCGCCGTTGCAGTTTTACGGTACACTAACGGTGCATTGGGAACCATTTATGGCACGACGTCTTCGTATCCGGGCCAGTTCCGGCGATTTGAGGTGACCGGTACGAAAGGCACTATTATAAACGTGGAAAACAGTATTACCGTCTGGCAGTTTGCCGATGAGAGGCCGGAGGATGAGCAGATTCGAAAGAAATTCGGAGAGATTGAAGGCGGCGGCGGTGTGGCCGACCCGGCGGCTATCTCATACGAGAATCATACACGTAATTTCAAAGCCTTTCTTGATGCTCTGGAGAGTGGCGAAGATTTTTGGATAAGCGGCGTTGAAGCCCGTAAAGCAGTAGAAGTTATTTTAGCGGTATATAAATCGGCAAAAGAGCAGAAGCCTGTTAAGCTTACTTAATAGCATTATGCCTGAATATTGAGGTTCTACGTTTCTTAATTTCCAGGGTAGAAGGTTTCTCCCTGTTAAATCTTGCTCCTCTGCCGGTGACTATTTCCTTTTGCTCTCTTACAAAGTCGATGTATTGCAATAATCCCCATGCGCTGTTGTTCCAGCTCATTTGATAGCCTCTTTGGTGGGCCTGTTTTTCCATGATGAGGCGTCTATGCTGGTTGAAGACCAGATAGTCGAGGCCTTTCGCTATTTGCTCGACCGAAGGTTCGTCGGGGTCAACCAGAATGCCTCTGGCGTATCGCCCGATTATTATTCCTTCCGGGCATTTTTTGTTCGAATGAATTAACTCGGCCGCGTATCTGAATTTTGTTGTTATCGCCACTCTGCCGGAGCCGAGGGTATCTGCAAGTATTCCGCTTGAAATCTGTTGCATGTTAAGATAAGGAAGTACCATTACGTTCGTGGCACCGTAAAGTTTTAACAGGGTGTTTTCGTCCAGAAAAGTGTCAAGAAAAACAATATCGTACTTGTCGATGTCGATTGTACTCAGGTCTTTAGTTCTGCACCAGTTTAGTCCGGAATCTTCAAGAGCTTTATTGAGTGACGCTTGATATTCTTTATACGGTATTCCGTCCTCGGACTTTACAAAATCAGGGTGACATTGGCCGGCAATAAGATAGACTATCTTTTTTCTCTGGGCTTCGGTGCAGGACTCGGCCAAAAACCTGCCGAATGCTCGAATGCTGTATTCAATTCCTTTATCCGGCGAAAGAAGTCCGAGCGTTGTAATAAGAAAATGGTTGTCCAGACCGAACGACTGTTTTATCTGGAGCCGGTCGAATTGGGAAGGGTGGCTCATCCTGATGCCGTGGTCGATGTGTTTGAGCTTTGCATGGTCGATTCCATAGGTGTCGGATTCGAGTATGTGAATAGCACTTTCTGTGGTAACGATTAATCCGTCACTATACTTTGCAAAGTCCCGGAGGGTTTTTTTCTGATGTTCATCCGGTTCGTCAAGAACAGTGTGCAGGTAAACTAACGTTGTTAAAACGTGTTTTTGAAATATTTTTGCCATTTCTACAAAATTTGTGCCTTGCCCGTCGTTGCCGTCTTTGTCGGGGTCAAGGCCGTATTCGTGCTGTAGTATAACGATGGTTGGATTGTCGCTTTCTGCGGAGCGGTTGATTATATGAGTGATTGTATCGGCCCAGGATTGTGGAGTGTATTGGTCGATTGTAAGGTCCACTGGAATGCGGTAAGACCCGTTACCATTGTCGATTGCCGCTACTCTTATATGGCCGACTTCTGCGGTAAAGTGCTCCAGTGCAGTGGCGAGGTCGCGTGAAAAAGTCCCTATTCCACATCTTCGCGGCGGGTATGTGCTGACGATTC
>JASFVS010000240.1:0-5002 GCA_050049715.1 Phycisphaerales bacterium | reverse complement strand
ACTAAAACAACCGATTTGCCCGATTCCTCCAACCGGCCGGTTCTTGTAGCGGGCACCGGTTGCGTGTGCACAGTCTTCAATAATCGGAATGTCCCCGGCAACTAATTTAAGCCCCTCCATATCCACGGGACGCCCGCCATAGTGAACAGCGATAATGGCTTTTGTCCGACTTGTTATCTTTTTCTTGACATCTTCGATATCAATATTCAAGGTATCGGGGGCAATATCTGCAAAAATCGGTGTCGCCAAATTATACATAACGCAATGAGCTGTCGAAACAAAGGTCATCGCAGGAACAATTACCTCATCTCCGTGATTGACTCCTAACAGTTTCAAAGCCATATCCAAAGCTGCAGTACAGGAGTTCAACCCAACACAATAGTCCACATCACAGAATCGAGCAAATTCCTCTTCAAATTTCGCAGTCTTAGGCCCTAAGCCAACCCAGCCGGATTGTATGACATCCGCCACAGCATCGATTTCCTGATGGTCATAATACGGCTTAAAAACCTGTATCATTATTGTTTTCCTTTCCTCGATTACAAATTACAATTATTCACCAGATGCAGCTAACTCTGATATAGCGTCATACCTCGTTAACCTTTTTGTCTATTTAGGCAGCAACTCCTTACTAATTAAATAGTCCGCAAACATTTTAGCCTTAAGTTTTACACCTTCTGCATTAACATGTATACCATCTGTAAAATATATTTCGTCTTTCGGAAATAGTTCGGCAAAATCAAATATATTAACATGCATTTTTTCAGTCACTGATTTTAAAACCTGATTCATCTCGTCATACTCTAAAATATATTCCTTGCAGCTTACTATGGAACTATCATTGAAATTTGGACAATAAGCAAACGTTGCAATTACAGTTTCTATTTCTCGAAACTGTGCTATTACAACTATGTTTTCAATATTACGCCTGAAATATTCAGGTTCATTAGTCATTAGTATCTTTTGGGCGCTCACTTGTCGAAAAATACCTGCAGGATATTTATTTCTCTCCTTTTGGTTGAAAAACTCAATTGCATAATTTGTTTTCGGTACTTTTTTAAGACTCCTCTCGAGTGTGGAATGTGGCTGTATGATGCCCAACCTAATCATCAAGTATCTCATAAGAGTGCTGTATTCCAATATGCTCGGCATAGACATCGAAGGTGCAGAAGCAGCGCCGGAATTGTCACCTTTATAAGCATCAGGGGGCCAAACAAATCTTGCTAAAATATCATTGACACCATGGTATATTATTATCATATCAGGGTCCAAATCGAGTACACGGAGCTCAAAATTAATCAAAGATTCCCAGCTTGTATAAGCACCCACCCCTGCATTGACAACGTTGATATTTTTGAAACCGCGCTCACGCAGCTCCTTTTCAAGAAGATTCGGATATGACATCTTGAAATCTTCCAGCTCTGTGGTATATGTAGTGGAACCACCTAAACAAACAATCCTGAACTGTCCTTCGGGCTTGGGTAATACAATTTCATCCCCTCTATAACCTAAAGAATTATGCTTATTTTTACCTTTCTCAAAATCCGGCGTAGGATAATGACCTAAATACCTATGAACCGACCATCTCGGCTTAATATCTTTATGTTTCTTCTCTAATTGCTTTACAGAAGCATATTTTAATACATGCCGTTCATTCGCAAAGTGGCATATCCAGACTCTCATACCTATTTCCAGCGTGATAAATATAAGACTAATAGAGCATACAAGCAGCAACAGTTTCTGGCCGGTTTTTTTAAAACCTTGCACTTTTAATCCTTCCAAAATACTTCTAAGAACTAATTTATTTAGACAATACCCTTCTTACGAAGACGTCGAAACCATCTGCCCAATTTCTTTCTCAATATGTTATGATCTCCGGTTATTTTCCGTGCCCATTTCGGCAATTGCTGCACCCTGGATTCCTTGTAAGCGATTGTTTGCCAAGGCATTACACCGCATCCCCTGATAAAAACCGTACCGTCGTAACCGCAAAATATATGAGTAATTAATGACTCATCTGTCATCATTGTTGCAACGGAATTGTCTCTAATACCAAACAGGCTAAAGTATTTCGAATCCACAAAGAATGCGTTCGTCTTCGTAGTGGACACCAATTCATAACCCTTTGATTTTGCCAGTTTATTAATGGATAAGAAACTGCTCCCCTGAGCTATCCGTATGTCTCGAGCCTGCACAAACTCAACTGTCTTGGGAATAGTTGGATTGAATTCTATAACAACGACCTTGGGCTTGTAATCCTGTACAGCCTGCCAGACATGATAATCGTTACCATCAATATCTATCGAAAGCAAATCAAAATCAACAGGTATTCCAGTAGCCTCAAGAAGTACATCCAGATTGTTTTCTTTTTCAAAACCAACAAAAGCATTTACTAAGATGACCTTTTTATTCCCTTCGAACGTTTTTTCTAAATCTTTAAATCTTTTGCGGTCACCTTCAATTAATATGGCTGAATATCCATTCTTATCAATAAGATTAAAAGTATTACTGCACCTCTTGCCATCCCAGCTACCAAACTCAACACACCATTTGTCGCTCTGACCTATAACCTCCAGTATCTTATCAATTATTCCGTCCTCCCCGTACTGCGAGGTGACATTTCTAGCAAATGTTGTCAACCATGTGTTCGGTCGAACAGAATCATTGTTATCAATCAATTCATCAGTAAATAGTTCTGCCATATTTTCTTTATTATTCAATCTTGAAATTCCCTACAACATTCTCATAAATTGCTTTGGCCACTAACCCTTTGCTTTCTTGTGTTGTATGTACTTTGTCTATAAATACTCGTGTTGATGTTTTGTCATAGATGTCCGTTAAATCAACCAGTATAGGGCTTGATTCTTTCGAAGTCTTGGATATTTTCTTGAGAATCCGATTGCGTACATCGATGCAATGCTCTTTAAATTCCGGGTCGGGGCGATGTTCTTTTTCTTCAGCGGAAAGTGTGTCTTTGTAATCAACCATGGGTTGCAAAAAAGCAATAAACTTCGACCCAAAAACATTAGACATTTTTTTGGCTTTCATCAGATTGCTCACATATCGTTGAGCTATTTCATCTCTCCATTCGTCGGAACCCCAACCAGCTTTTTGTCTTTCTTTATCTAATGGTACGAAACGATTTACAAAAAAACGTGACAAAAAACATCTGGCTAAGTTGCTACCATAAAGCAACAAACTAAACGTCGGATATGACCTGACATCACTTTCAAGAATAGGATTATTTTCATACACAATAAAATTAAACGGATACCCCGGCCTCGGGTCGTATTTGTAGGGAGTAAAGATATCATTGCCTCCATTATACATAATTATGAGGTCAGGCTGTAATTCAGGAATCTCGAATAAAATTCGAGCTAATTCCATTGAAGACGCAGAGGAAACAACTCCAAAGTTATAAATCTGGACATTATCCATGCCGTTTCCTCTGAATTCGTCCTCAAGCAAAACAGGTATAGGCGGTTTCCCATTAACCACTGTGGAACCACCCAACATCAAAATCCTGAACTCTTCTGACGTTTTCGGCATCTGTGGTGCTTTCCCACGATAGCCCAAATTATTTAGCTTTTCCCCATTGTATATACTTCCATTTTTCACTCCGCCAAACATAACGTAAGGCTTCGGTTGCCTTACAACTTCGACCGGAAACTCTCTTATAATCTTAGACCGTCTATGGAACCACAAAAACGGACTGATATAATCTAACAATAACAATGGCAGAACAACCATAACTACACGGACAAAAATACGCCCACAAATCGTTTCATATCTCATTATGGCTTTATCAAAATCAGACTTAGGCTGCCCCATCGCATTTACTCCAATACTCCTTCTAACTTAAAATTCTCCTAACCAAACACAATCCTTTTCAAGCAACAGAATTATTCTTACCATTCTGGTTCATGAATATGCCTTATGTCAGCATGTGTCCTGATAATATCATCTTTCACCTTAAAAACCCAGTTGGGACAAACATCTCGGATGAAACTTTCCAATCCTTTCAGAGTCGGATAATCATTTTTACCCGTAAAGCAACATGCATCATCGATAAGTACAATGTGCTCATTTGCCTTTGGGTGGTCTAATATACACTGCATCTCCTGCATTATAGGAGTTTCCAAATCCCCCTTAGCTGTAGAACCACCGGAGTAGTGAGCATCAAGCCAGAATAGGCAAGGCTTATCAATTCCCTCTAGGATTTTTGGCAAAACCTGGCCACTCTGTCCATGCAAAATGTGTATACTTGGATAGCCTGAAAATTTCTGCTGGGCTTTTCTATAATGATTTTCGCTCAACTCAATGGAATATATTTCATTTATATGCGGCTGAACAGCATAAACCATTTTCCCCTTATAAGTGCCGGTCTCAATAAAAACTCCAGGCGAAAATCTCTTAATATAATCTATGACCACACCGTGTTTACCAAAATTAGGCATAGGAGCAATACCACCTTCTTTCTTCCAAAGGTGGTATTTCCTTTTTAGCTGCCTTTGTCTTTGAAATCTGGCAAGCTTCCCAAGCGGGGTAACACGTTCAATAAAATACTTTATCGATTCTTTTGTCATACGAATTACTAAAAGTTTTTCAACAACACCATCTTTTATCGATATACTTATGAATTCAAAAATATTTTAGTTATCCAAAAACCGGAAATACCGGTCTTTGAGACAGTCTTATTATAATATAAAAGGTTTCAAGCGGCCATTGAAAGATTTTTTTAGTTTAAAACATAGCGCAACAGAGCAAAGAAACAGAATCAAACCGTACACAAAGGGAATCGAAACTATTATGTCGTATATTTTAAGGCTGCTGAAACATGACCGAATGATCCTGTTCAAAAGATAATGAGAACAGAATATGCCAAGACTTATATTGGAAACTGAAAGTACCATATTTGGTACGAAACCAGCGAGGCTTTTATTTGATTGTACACAAAATAATAGAAACGTTGACAATGCACATAACAATAACCCAATCCCCT
>JASFVS010000026.1:0-16040 GCA_050049715.1 Phycisphaerales bacterium | reverse complement strand
AACATCGAGAGCTTCTTCGTTGCTCTTGAGCATCGGGGCAAAGCCTCCTTCGTCGCCGACACTCGTGGCGTATCCCTTTGCGGCCAGCACCTTCTTGAGTGTATGGAAGGTCTCTGCGCCCATTCTGAGGGCATCCGGGAAGGTCTTTGCGCCGATGGGCATAATCATAAATTCCTGGAAATCGACGTTGTTGTCCGCGTGCTTTCCGCCGTTCAGTATATTCATCATCGGGATCGGAAGAGTATTGGCATTGCAGCCGCCCAAATAGCGGTATAAAGGAAGTCCCGCTGAATCCGCGGCCGCTTTCGCTATCGCAAGCGAAACACCCAAGATAGCATTTGCGCCGAGCTTGCTCTTATTAGCCGTGCCATCCATTTCAATCATCATTGCATCAATCTCTTCCTGGCATCCGGAATCCAAACCCACAATCTCGGGAGCTATGATTTCATTTACGTTTTTAACCGCTCCGGCGACACCCTTGCCCATATAACGTTTTGCCTTTTTATCGCGCAACTCGACTGCTTCATGGACGCCGGTGCTGGCCCCGGACGGTACGGCGGCCCGGCCGAAAGAGCCATCCTCGAGTAAAACATCCACTTCAACCGTAGGATTGCCGCGAGAGTCAAGTATTTCCCTTGCAGTTATGTCAATTATCGCTGTAAACATTACAAGTTCCTTTCATTAAGTAAGAAGAATATAAGAAGTATTCTAAATTTCCAAGAGATTACAGATTTTTAACACCAAAGTCAAGCGCCGATTAATGAGGACGCAGTAATATCATTTCCGGAAAAAATTGTTTTCTTCCGGAGGCGGCAACAATGTTTGAAGTGACTGATCGATCTTTTTGGAACAGGCCTTACCAAACAATAAAAGAAGAAACCGAGAATCGTATGATCGGTCGCATGAAGATGGCAACGGGTCAAAACTTTAGCTACAATCCTGACGCCAATACTAAAGAAGAAAGGAAGCTTGCTATGGCCGCCTGTGAACAATGGTATCAAAGCTCCATACAATCCAAATCTACAACCACTAACTAATAAAAGATGGATTTCCAAATCGGGACTGCCAATAAAATTCCTTTGGCATCCGTAAATATGAATTTGCCCGGTCTTTTGGGCTTTGTGGCCGTTTTTTTTAGAATTTTATTAATTTTTTGAAAAAAATCTGTAACTTTTCGGACGTTACTGCGTCTATAGAGGTAGAACGGCGTTTTTTAGCTGTTTTAGTCAATGTTTTGAACAATATAAACTCGGGTATGCAAGTGGCAATGTTAGATTAAAAAAAGTATTACATCCCCCTCCTCCTTAAAGGCCGATGTCCACCGAATCGGCCTTTTTTATTGCCTGTACAGCGTTGAAGAATTAACATATCTTTCTATGAGAATACCGCTGACAAAATATGGCTGGCCTCAGGTGGCTATATTCCCGGTAGCTATACTTGCGGTAATGATTGCCGTTCTGCTGGGCACAAGGGGATTTTTACCAACCTGGGTTGTAATTTCGATAGAAGTGCTCTTAGCTGTTATTTTGGTATGGTCTTTGACATTTTTCCGAGACCCGGAGCGTCGCTGCTCTTCGGACAGCACTCTGCTTTTAGCCCCGGCTGACGGGCAGATTACCGATATAGGAACAGTTGAAAAAGATGATTTCATCGGCGGGTCTGCACTGCGAATTGGAATATTTTTAAGCATCTTCAATACTCATATCAACCGTGCTCCCTGCAATGTCAAAATCGAGAAAATTACTTACAGGGAAGGTAAATATAAAAACGCCATGAATCCATTGTCCAGCCGGGTCAATGAGTCCAACGACTTAAGTCTCATCAGGACCGACAATCCACAGGACAGACTGATTGTGCGACAAATCAGCGGGGCGATTGCCCGCAGAATCGTCTGCGACAAGACAGAGGGACAAGTACTTGCCGGTGGTGAGAAATTCGGGATGATAAAATTCGGCTCCAGAACGGAACTGTATTTGCCTTTGCGCGAAAATGCAAAGTGCCTCGTCCAAATTGGCGATAAGGTAAAAGCTGGCCTGACGGCTTTAGTTAAATACGAATAAAAATATAAGATACTAAAGATGCCAAGGACAAAAAAAACCGAGGGTGCGAAAAAGAGACTTCTGCGGCGCGTGCGAAAGCAACGGTTGAAGTACATTACAATTCTGCCGTCACTTGTTACCATTCTCAACGGCTTATGTGGCTTTGCAGCTATTGTCTTTGCCGGTAAAGGTGACATCGCTACGAAAAACAGATTCGAATTGTCGTATTTTGCAATCTCCGGTTATATGATACTGCTGGCAATGATTGCCGATATGCTCGACGGCCGACTGGCCAGAATGCACCAAAGCACTTCCAGCTTCGGCGGACAGCTTGACAGCCTTTCTGATGCAGTTAGTTTCGGTGTGGCTCCGGCATTTTTGATGCTGAAAGTTTTTGAACATAAATTATCGGGATTTACCGGGCTCAGCCCAGCGGCCGAAACTTTTCTACAGCGTTTTATCTGGATGGCGGCGGCGGCTTACTTAAGCTGCGCAGTCATCCGATTAGCCAGGTTTAACGTGGAAAACGAGGAGGATGAATCCGCACATATGAGTTTTGTCGGCCTGCCAACACCAGCTGCGGCAGGGGTGTTAGTCAGCCTGATAATACTTCATCAGGACGCGCTACCGGCATTTAATGTCATTATTTACACCCTGCCGTTTGTAACGCTGGGTGTAGCGGTGTTGATGGTCAGCAGGATTCAGTATCCTCATATCCTGAATCAGTACTTAAGGGGCAAAAAGCCGTTCGGTTATCTCATAAGGGTATTGCTTCTGGTTTTTGTTGTCTGGATTATACGTATACAGGCGGCCCTGGTGTTGATGTTCTGTGGTTTTGCGGCGGCCAGCCTTGTGAAGTGGCTTTATTACAAGGCGCTCCATAAAAAACTCAGATTCTTATCAACTGCACGCACAGCTTCTATTGACACGGAAAAAAACCAAAGTTTCAAAGAGGATGATATCGCCTGCGAAGTCAAAGAATGAAATAATAAATCACGTAAGCGTAAAGGTAGCGTGTGCGTTTGTGATGAAATTAAAAGGCGTATCTCAGGACAACCCGAGTGGTTAAAATTCGCACTAAACTGTGTGCTCTGCGGGCTGCATATCACGCTGTCTGGCACCGGATTGATTTATCTTATAATACTGCTCAACAATACCGATAAGGCGGGCCAAAACTTCCCGGCCCTCCGGACTTGCTTCCAGTCCGACAATTTGCAATCCGATAGAGGCACTGCTGCCGTCCGATGTCGGGAGGATATTTCTAATCTGGGCGCTCACCATAAGCGGCTTTTCGTAAGGCAACGGCGTAAAACGCATACCAACAAACTGTCCTTTCTTAAAAGCCAGTTTTTCCGTGCAAAAAGTTTTGGCCGTATTGCCTTCCGAATCACGTCTGACGGAGGTAGGGTCATCCGCTTCATCCGGATATGAAACAACAACCTGGGCACCACCGGCGGAAATGTCGACAAGCCTGCCCTGGCAATAATCGTGCGTTTCATCCGGGGCGTCCTGTATATGACTTTTCGCCTGGTGCCGACCGCTTCGGTGCCACAGTACGACCTTTACCTTTAATGACTCGGGCACATCGACGCGGAAATAGCTTCTTCTTTGGACTACTTCAATCCGATCCGGCGCTATAAGTATCAGTTTCCCGCCATAGTCCTGTTCCGTTCCGGGGTCGGAGGAGGGCTCAAGGGCGGCCACAGTCGTGTCAAAAACAAACTTTCCGTATTCGTACTTGAACGATATGCCGACCGGCTGGTCAATCTGGATATTTACCGGGCGTTGCTTTTTTCTCGTGGCAGCGCTTTCAGCGATAAGCTTATTGTCTTCAAGGCCGGTCAACAGCACCTTCGCCACATGCCATTTGCCCTTAGACAAATAAGACATAATTGCAGATACTTTTTTATCGGTCGCAGTTTGCAGGATTTTATTTGACTCATCCCCACGCAGTAACATCACCTTACTGTTCATATCGGCCCCTCTTATTCTAATTACATCAATTTTTTACTTCAGAATCCCCCCAGGCCCTCTAAACCATCTGTATTCCAAGAAAGATTCTTTTTAAAAGATACATATATAAATCGGCTATCGACAAATAACTTTTTACATTAAGTTTGTGTAAATCCCATTCTTTAGTAAAAAAATCCCACAAGTTTTCGCCTTCGGCCGCAACTTAGCGTAGAAAGAATTCAGGCCCTATAACTGCGGCCTTTTCAGACAAATATGGCGTGACTAAAAGAGCAGACTTGCTAAAAACGCGTTCGGCAATTACTATTACTTCCTATATGGAAAAAACTTATGATGTAATCAAGAAAGGTGGCGATAAATTAGCCCTTTTGGGTCTTTTTGCCTTCGCGCTGTTAATTGCCCGGTTCATAGTTGCTTCGAAGTCCACAATTTTGCTTTCACAGCCAATAAAATTAAATCATGCCGGCTTATCGGTATCAATGCCAGCGGGAAACGGCTGGAATAGTGAAAAACAATGGAGACATCAGGAAAACGCCTTTTATTTAAGCAGCAAGCTGGCCCTCGATTTCAACAATCCCGCCGCCCAGGCTTACTGTCGTTATCTGTTATGCACCGAGACAACTTCCACACAGACGAAGTTTGAGCAAAAAGCCTTCGAGTATAACAGTAAGATAATGAAAACAGGCCGAATTGAAACAGAGGAATTAACTTTCGACTGGGCACTTATGGAAAAACCGAAAACGCCATTCGGTTTTATCTTCGGCACTGCAAAGCTGCCACGTAATCATCAGCTCGATATCGAAGTACATCAGGTTATGAACGATTCCGGGATGGCTGAGCAGGCCTTTCAGGACATCGTAGATAGTTTAAACTTCGAGGACAACGAACTGCTTGAAGCGGGTACTCAAATCATCTCGAAAATTAAAAGCAGGGGGCTTGGCGTTTTTTTTGACAAACAGCACCAACAAGCCTTTTTCCTGCTTAAAGATTCGAAGATGCGCGCTATTGGTTTTTCGATGGATGTGGTTATCGATTCCGGCCCCGAAGTTCAGCCAAATATTCAGGCGGCGGCTCTGTTTTATATCAAAAGCGAACGCACCCCATATACCCACGAACAGGTTATATCTTTCGAGGGTTCTAATAATCTTGACGAATTTGTTATGAAAAGTGACATTACGAACGTTACCGGCACGGAGATAACCGTAGAGCCGTCCGGTTTGATGACGGTACGTAAGTCCGGCTCACAGCCGAAAAGTTATTATCTCAGTCATACAGCAATACCGGAGATTTTTATCGAGCAGCTTATCAGTCAGGTGCTTGACAGTGGCAAAAATGAAATCATCGTGGACATAATCGAGGCCGACGGCAAAATTAGTCCGATGCTCGTATCCGGAATTGAAACTAAAAAAGATATCACCACCGATGAAGTTGCTTACCTGTTAAATCTCGAACTGCTGGACGGGCGGGGTTATTCCGAACAGGTATTTCTTAACGAGGAAAAGCAGGTTTTCAAAAAGTTAATACACCAAAGAGATACGTATATATTCGAAAGTACTACTTCAGAAGACATCATGGGGAGATTTCCCGAATGTACAGAATACATTTTGCAGGCTGACAAAATACTGAAATAGACAAATACATATCTTTACAAGGAGCTGGTATGAACGCCGGGCAGGTAGAATTGAAAAAGACACACCGCAAAATAAAAGGCTGTATCACTCGAATTAGGCTTTCAACCTACTTTTACCTGTTGATTTTTTGTCTGTTTACCGCAGGATGTATGGTCGGCTCTTCGAGTCAGAGTAGCACCGGTCGTAACGATGAGTCGAAGTGGAACAATATGAAACTTTGGTATCGTCAGCCGGCAAAGGAATGGACCGAAGCACTGCCTGTCGGAAACGGCCGGCTGGGGGCGATGGTTTTCGGAACAGTAGAAACAGAGCAGATACAACTCAACGAAGATACCGTCTGGACGGGAGAGTTTGTCGAACGAGATCGTGTCGGCGCTTACAAACATCTTGATGAGGCACGCCGTTTAATTTTCGATGGTAAATATATGCAAGCCCAGAGACTAATACAGCAAAGATTTATGGGGCAGGATCCTCGCAGCAGCTATCAGACGCTCGGTGACTTGCAGCTTAAATTCGAAAACGGCCAAAATATAACCAATTACCGCCGGGAGCTTGACCTCGATACCGCAATAGCTTCGGTCAGATTCCGCGCCAACAATGCTATATTCACTCGTGAGGTTTTTGCAAGCCCTGTTGATAACTGCATCGTCGTCCGCCTGTCATCCAACAGACCGGCACAAATTACCTTCGATGCGAAACTGTCCCGGCCGGAGAATGCCATTGTCGAAATTGCAGCTCCGGACCGTATCACAATGAAAGGCCAGGCGGCAATAGATGGCAGACAAAAAAGTGTCAAATTTGAGACGCAGTTAAAAATTGTTCCCGAAGGCGGAACATTAACCACAACCGCTGAAGGTCTGCGAGTAGAAAATGCAGACGCAGTCACACTTTTACTGGTAGCTGCAACCAATTACAATTTCAGCAATCCTTATGAGCCGCTCAAGACAGATTTGGCCAGAGTCTGCCGAAAACAGCTAATGGTCAGTCGCAAGGATTATGCTCGACTAAAAGCCGACCACATTTTAGAACATAGGCGGCTTTTCAGACGCGTCAATATAGATCTCGGAACCACGCCGGCTGCTAAGAAGCCAACAGACCAGAGATTGCAGGCTGTGAAGGCGGGCGCCAATGATCCCGCCCTGACAGCTTTATATTTTCAGTTCGGGCGATATCTCTTAATCAGTTGTTCCCGGCCGGGATGTATGCCTTCGAATCTGCAAGGTCTCTGGAACCATCACCTCACAGCACCATGGGGCTCAGATTATCACATTAATATAAATATCCAGATGAACTATTGGCCGGCGGAAGTTTGCAATCTTTCCGAGTGTCACGAGCCATTTTTCTACCTCGTGGATAAACTGCGACCTCGCGGCAGAAAGACCGCCAGGGATGTTTATAACTGTCGCGGCTTCGTCGCTCAATATACTACAGACCCCCTGTGGTGGACTACTCCTAGTGGAAGGGTCCAATACGGCATGTGGCCGACCGCGGCCGGATGGTGCTGCCAGCATCTATGGGAACACTATGCATTCACCGGCAACCGACAGTTTTTAGCAAGACGGGCTTATCCTATTATGAAAGAGGCCGCCGAGTTCTTCCTCGATTACCTCGTCGAAGACCCGAAAACAGGCAGGCTTCTATGCGGCCCATCGATTTCACCGGAGAATACTTTTCGCGCGCCCGACGGCCAGGTGTGCAGCCTCACTATGGGGCCTGCTATGGACCAGGAGATTATATACGACCTTTTCACAAACTGCATCGAGGCGGCAGAAATCCTCGGAATTAAAGATGAGTTTATTAAAGAAGTCAGGGCCGCTCTCCGGAATTTGGCCGGTCCGATGATAGGCTCCGATGGCAGATTAATGGAATGGAACGAAGAGTTCGAAGAGCCTGAGCCGGGCCATCGGCACATTTCGCATTTATTCGCTTTGCACCCGGGCAAGCAAATTACCTTAAACGGCACGCCGGAATTAGCGGCGGCGGCAAGGAAATCATTAGAGTATCGCCTTGAGCACGGCGGCGGGCATACAGGCTGGAGCAGGGCCTGGATAATCAACTTCTGGGCGCGTCTGCAGGATGGCGAAAAGGCCCAAGAAAACGTACTGGCGCTGCTGCAAAAATCGACGCTGCCCAATCTTTTTGACGACCATCCGCCCTTCCAGATTGATGGCAACTATGGCGGTACGGCCGGTATCGCAGAAATGCTGTTACAGAGTCATGCCGGCGAAATTCACCTGCTTCCTGCTTTGCCCAATGCCTGGCCATCAGGACATATAAAAGGCCTGCGAGCACGTGGTGGATTCGAGGTGGATATGGCATGGAAAATCAACAGGCTTACTGCCGCCAATATCCATTCGCTGCTGGGTAAAAAGTGCAGAATCCGTACAAGTGTGCCGGTCAGCATAACCTACAAAGGCAAACTGATTAAAACTTCCATGCCTGAGGAAGATGTCTATGAATTCGAGACAAAGCCGAATCAAACTTATACCATATTAAGCGGATAGTAAAGGCGGGCATTCCGACAACAAAATCAAAGTACAAGGATAGATTCCGACATCTCATTATCGCCGCGATGAAGTCCACCTACTTCACTTCGGCCGATGCGTTGGGGTCAAAAGGATTGGTTCTGACAGCCAGCGAAAACAGATAAGGATAATCGTTCTTTAAGTGCTCCATGTGAGAAAGCCATTCGCGCACCAACAACCGATGAACTCTTTTTATATCTCCGCCCAAATGCACGTAATCGGTCCGGGGCAAATCCTTGACCGTTTTTCTGTGAGACAGCTCCTCGGCCAGGTGAAAAACCGCCCAGAGAAGTTCAGTGAAGCTCTCATGTTCAAGCAAATTAGGGTTTTCCAGCAATCGCAGCAAAAAAGCCCTTTTATCCACGATAAAATTTTGCAGGCCCTGCAGGTCTCCGGCCTGGCTGTCAATTTTATAATCATGGTTTTCCAATACAACTCGCATCTGCGTAAAATGCTCCGGCGACCACTCGTTGTTTACAATCAGGTGTTTCGAGATTTTTTCAGCATTGGTGTCGAAGCCGGCAAAATGCTTCAATAAATCAGTGCCCACCTCGCTGAAAAAAGCCCCAATAACCATGTTAAGCTTTTTCAGCATGGCACGCTTTTCTCTTTCGCCCAGTATGTGATGTATAATCAGTGTGACAAGCAGCACTTCTACGAAAACAAACGCAATGTCACCTACAAGATAAATGAAAATGTGATGGCTGTCCCTGAAAATGGCAAAGTGTATCGTATAAAAAAAGACCGATAGAAGAAGCAATAGCAAACCAAGCGCAATACGTTGTCTAAAACTGCTCTTTTTCATAGATAGCTATCTCCGTTGTCCCAAATCTGCCCGTTTTTACACCGAACAATAAAGCAGAAAACCAAGTAAAACTACAAAAATATTGATAAGCGGTCAATATCTTAATATGATATGGCGCAAATACTAAAATTCAGGGAGAAAACTATGCAGTTAAGGAGATTAGGAAACACAGACCTGGAACTTACCACCGTAGGTCTGGGCACATGGGCGATGGGCGGCCCGTGGCAATTCGGCTGGGGGCCGCAGGATGATGACGAAGCCATCGCTGCAATTGAAAAAGCCCTCGAAACAGGTATCAACTGGATAGATACTGCGCCGGCTTACGGCCTGGGGCATTCCGAGGAGCTTGTCGGTAAGGTCCTCAAGAAAACAGGCAAGAAACCTATTATAGCGACAAAATGCGGCATCTTATGGAACGAAAAAAAGGAAAAAGTATGCTGCCTTAAAAAGCAAAGCATTCGTGATGAATGTCACGCAAGTCTTAAGAGGCTCGGTATTGAGACAATAGACCTGTATCAGATGCACTGGCCCGAGCCGGATGAAGATATCGAAGAGGCCTGGGAAGAAATGGCGAAATTCGTGAAAGAGGGCAAGGTGCGGCATCTCGGAGTCTCGAACTTCAATGTCGAGCAAATCAAACGTGCCACGAAGATTCATCCGGTAGTGTCACTTCAGCCGCCTTACAGTATGCTTCATCGTGAGGTCGAAGACGAACTGTTGGGCTACTGTGCCGAGAATAATATCGGCGTCGTAGTGTATAGCCCTATGCAAAGAGGTCTGCTAACCGGTAAATTCAGCAAGGAAAGGCTTGCCGGCTTGCCTTCAGACGACCATCGCAGAAGGCACCCTGACTTCCAGGACCCGCAGTTTACAGCCACGTTGGAACTTGTCGAGCAGCTTCGGCCTATCGCAGAACGTAACGACAAGACGCTGGCACAGTTGGCAATTAGCTGGGTTTTACGCAGACCCGAAGTCACCGCCGCCATAGCAGGGGCACGTAAGCCGGAGCAGATTATCGAAACCGCGCCGGCATCGGACTGGAATTTGAGTCGAGAAGATATCGATGAAATCGAACAACTCTTAGAAGAACGTCAAAATAAAATTAAATCAAAGTAAGCCCAAGTACAGAGGAAGAAAATGTCAAAAGATAAAGAGCTTTACTCAAGTCCGTTAGTAGAGAGAAACGCATCAAGGGAAATGTCTGAGTTGTTCGGGGCGCAAACAAAATTCAGCATCTGGCGCGAGCTTTGGCTGGAACTGGCAAAGGCACAAAAGAAACTCGGCCTCGATATCAAACAAAGCCAGATAAAGCAGATGGAAAGACACCTTGATGATATTGATTTTAAAAAGGCGGCCCGCTTCGAAAAGAAATTTCGCCACGATGTTATGGCCCACGTACATACGTTTGGGTCCGTCGCACCGAAAGCCGCCCCGATAATTCATCTCGGAGCGGCAAGCTGCTATATAGGCGACAACGCCGATTTGATAATCACGCGGGAAGCTCTACAGATAATTGCATCCAAGCTGGCAACGGTAATAAATCTGCTAAGTAAATTTGCCAAGAAGCACCGTGCGCTTCCGACACTGGGCTTTACACATTATCAGCCGGCCCAGTTGACGACCGTCGGCAAAAGGGCGTCCCTGTGGTGTTACGAGTTCGTGATGGATTTGCACGAAATCGAACACCGGCTTGATACACTGCCGTTTAGAGGAGTTAAAGGCACTACCGGTACGCAGGCGTCTTTCCTTGCGCTTTTCGATGGCAGCAACAGCAAAGTCAAGCAGCTCGATAAGGCCGTTGCATCTGCATTTGGTTTCAAGAAAATGTGCGCCGTCACCGGCCAGACGTATCAGCGAAAAATCGACGCCCTTGTTGTTAACACCTTAGCTTCAATTGCACAATCGACTCACAAATTCTGCAACGACATCCGGCTGCTTGCAAATTTGAAAGAGATGGAGGAGCCTTTTGAAAAGACGCAAATCGGTTCTTCATCGATGGCCTACAAAAGAAATCCAATGCGCTGCGAGAGAGCGACGGCACTCAGCAGGTTCGTATTAAGCCTTGCGACTAGCCCGCCAATGACGGCCTCCGAGCAATGGCTCGAAAGAACACTCGACGACTCTGCCAATAAAAGGATTGTAATTCCCGAAGCGTTCCTTGCTGTGGACGGGATTCTGCAAATCCTTATTAATGTCACCGGCGGACTCGTGGTTTATCCGAAGGTAATAGCTAACCGTATTGCGTCCGAACTGCCCTTTATGGCTACAGAGAATATCCTAATGGCTGGAGTGATGGCCGGCGGAAGCAGACAGGATCTGCACGAGAGAATAAGGCTGCATTCACACGCCGCGGCGGCACAGGTGAAAAAATTCGGCAGGCCCAATGATTTGATTGGACGGCTCAGAGCGGATATCGCCTTTAGGAAAATCGATTTTGAAAAGGTGCTGGACCCGAGCAAATACCTCGGCAGGGCACCGCAGCAGGTCGATGAATTTATAAGAACTGTCGTAACACCGATTCAAAGAAAATACCGCAAAGAACTTAATAAGAAAGTAGAACTGAACGTTTAAATAAAAAAGATGGAGATGAAGGGTAAGGTAGCTTTAGTAACAGGTTCTGCGGGTAACGGCATGGGGCGAAGTATTGCATTGACACTGGCCCGCGAAGGTGCAAAAGTTGTTATAAATTATCGCATGAGTAAAGATAAAGCACAAGCCATAGTCGACCATATTAAAAACCGAAATGGTGAGGTAATTGCTGCAAAGGCTGACGTATTTGAGGCAGACGGCTGCAAGAATTTGGTGGATACAACAATTAGAAGCTTTGGCCTGATTGATATCTGCGTTATCAATCCCGGCGCAGGCTGGCATCCGGAACCTGTCGACAAGCTTGATTCATCTGCCGCGATAGAAGATGTTCAGCACGAGGTTGCACCTTTCTTTCATTTGATGCCGCTGGTACTGCCTCAAATGTATAAGCGGAAATGGGGAAGAGTAATCGGCATTTCACTATTACCTCCTTATGACTCACCTGCTTACTCTTACAATGTTGGTAAGGCCGCCAGGACATATGCATTTTTGCTGGCGCGTGATGAAGCCTGGCGCAATGGCGTAACCGTTAATGTCATTGCTCCCGGACCCGTACCTGTAATCGAAAGCTTAGATGAAGCTATCGAACAATATGACCATGGACCCGCATGGCAGGAGCGTTCCAACGTCTCACCACAGGACATCGCGAAAAGCGTGGCTTTTTTATGTTCGGATGCCGGCAGGTTCATTACGGGATGCGTATTACCTTTTTCATTTCATTAGTCTGTGATAAATAAAAAGAGTTTTTTGAAATCCGTTTCCGAGGTGACTTACATTATGACAAAAGAAAAACTGATAAAACGAATAAAAGAGACTGCTTACCTGGAAGGTGACTTTGTGCTTCGCAGCGGCAAGCGCAGCAAGTATTATCTTGATAAATATCTTTTCGAGACGTGTCCGGATATACTTAAAGCCCTCGGTGGAGAATTTACAAAACATATTACCGATGATGTTACATTGATAGCCGGCGCCGAGTTGGGCGGCGTGGCTTTGGCGGCGGCCACTGCGATGGAGTCCGGCAAAAACTGGGTCATTATTCGCAACAGTAAAAAAGGTTACGGAACCGGCAAAATGGTCGAGGGAGTACTGAAAGAAAACGATGTTGTTTTGCTGGTTGAGGACATCGCCACCACCGGCGGGCAGGTTATCGAGGCGGCAAAAATTATCACTGAGGCCGGCGCCAAAGTCAAAAAAATCGTCTGCGTAATCGACCGCAAACAGGGAGCCGAAGAAAATATCACACAAGCCGGCTATAAATTCGAGTCTATCCTCACAAAAAACGATCTCGGCATAAAAGACACAAACTGACGGGTGAGACAAGCTCTACCATACCATTCGGATTGTCACTCCACGACAGGAGTATAGGGCAAGTTTCACAGAAATAACAAATTAAGAATTTTTTTGTCATACTCCCTCTAAAAAGCATCAATAACACTCAAAAGTTAAACGGCCTAAAAACTTCAAAAAAACTTTAGATAAAAATACTATATCGTATTGACAGGTATATCGCAATGCGATATAGTGATTTTATGGACGATAAATTTTTCGATAACTGGATTAATCAAGTTCGGAAAGGTATGCTGGAACTTTTTATATTAAATGATATCCGGAACAGAAAAATGTACGGATATGAGATTGCGCAAAGATTGTGCAAAATTGAAGGATTGATTATAGGTAAGGGCGTGATTTATGCTATCCTCAGGAGATTAAGACAACGGGGGCTGGTAGAGAATTTTATGCAGGATTCACCCGAAGGACCAATAAGAAAATACTATAAACTTACTGAAAAAGGTAAGGGCCTGACAAATCAGATGAACGCATACTGGAACGCAATCAGAAGCCAGGTAGATTCTATCCAAAGAGGTAAAAAGAGGCGGAAGACCTGACCGATATTACACATAATCCTTTCGATAATTACATATATAAATTTAAATATTGCGTAGAACACATACAAACCATCCTTGCAAAAAAAGACCTCGGTATAAAAGACACAGATTAGGTCAAACTTTCAGTTTATTTTCTGTCCGAATCGTCCAAAATCAAGTGAATCGCCAATAATTATCAGCCGATAAACTAATCGAGATGATTATAGGCGTTCCAAAAGAAACAAAGACGGATGAATATCGCGTGGCCTTACTCCCTGTGGGCGCACAGATACTGAGCAGCGATGGTCATACTGTGCTTATTGAGCAGGGAGCGGGCTCAGGCAGCGGCTATAGCGATGAGCAGTACTCGGCAGTCGGGGCCCAAATCGCCGAAAGTGCGGAACAGATTTATGCCCAGGCCGAGACAATTGTTAAGGTTAAAGAGCCGCAGCCACCCGAAACAGATATGCTCCGCGAGGGACAAACCGTTTTCTGCTATTTCCATTTCGCCGCTTCACGTGAACTGACAGTAGGATGCCTTGAGTCAGGTATTACCGCCGTAGCCTACGAGACATTGTCGGATGCTCAGGGTCGCCTGCCGCTGCTTACACCGATGAGCGAAGTGGCGGGCAAAATGTCGATTCAAGAAGGCGCCAAATATCTCGAACGCCCGATGATGGGAAGGGGAGTTCTTCTTGGCGGAGTCGCCGGTGTCGCTCCGGCCAATGTATTAATCCTCGGTGGAGGGATAGTAGGCACAAGCGCCGCACAAATAGCCGCTGGAATGGGAGCCAATGTAACCATTATGGACATCAACCTCAACCGGATGCGATACCTCGATGAGATTATGCCCGCTAATGTCACCACTATCTACTGCGACCCTCATGCGGTGGAAAACTATGCAATTCAGGCGGATTTGGTAATCGGAGCAGTGTTGATTCCCGGCGGCCGGACCCCGATACTAATCGACCGTTCGCTACTGAAGAAAATGAAGACCGGCAGTGTTATTGTTGACGTGTGCGTTGACCAGGGCGGCTGCGTCGAGACCTGCCGGCCGACCACTCACAAAGACCCAACCTATGTCGTGGAGGGTGTTGTGCATTACTGCGTCGCCAATATACCGGGTGCCGTGAGCAGAACATCCAGCCAGGCGCTATGCAATGCAACTTTGCCTTTTATCAGGGAGCTTGCCTCACTCGGAGTCGATGCCTTTGCCGCCGTTGACCCCGGCCACGCCGCTGCGGTTAATATACAGAACCACCGGCTCGTAAACGAAGCCGTATCAAGTGTATTTCCCGACCTGCCGAAGTCAGAACAGCCGGTGTGCCAAATCCACTCCCTCAATTAAAAAAAGCCAACGGTCGGATTCGGACCGACAACCACTGGCTTACAAAACCATATACCCCTATTGATTTTGGCTCGAAAACGCGATATTGGTCTGAAATCTTACTGCTTGCTCATTATAGTGATTGACTGGTTCAAATTGACAAAGTACTGTTTATTTTATCCCACCAGGAAAATACGACTGAATAATTTGAACTTGTCTCATCCATGACATCACTTTGGTGGATGCCGTGCATTCGAGGAGTAACAGTAGCTTTATTAAGATAATACTCTAATTTAAAAAGAAGATAGATATTTGAATGATGGAACATAATCCCAGGGGCAAATAATGTTTTGTAGATAATGTAAGTTAATGGAGTGGACCCTACAATGAAAACCTGGAAAATCCGGAAAAAGGACGAATAGGCGGTCTCGACAAAATGGAAGCAAAACGATGTTGAAACATCCAGGTCGGGATCAACATGTTGGACATTATGAAATCGCCACAGAAGAGGGATTCGGTAATTTGCCAAATGCCAATAGTAAAAAGTCAAATCTAAAAATAGAAAACCAATAAATACATGAGGCCATTGCGGTAAAGGGACTAAAAACATTAAACCAATACCGCGCTTTGAAATCCATTTAGAGGTTCCTATACTGGTATTTCTAACAATCTATCCTCCAACAATAAAAAAAATCTCGTTATAATCAAATTGATAAAGAGGCGTTTTAATAAAGTCTGTATCTTTTTTCTAAGCGGATTTATCCGCTCTATTAAAAACAAAAGAATGAAAACTATAAGAAGGAATAAAAATGCGAAATATCCCTTGATAATTTGAATTTCGAAGCTCCAATGTTTATGCTTAAGAAAATCTGTATTCGAAGTTCTCTCTTAGAATCTATAAATCAATCCTAACAAAAACGATTCTATATGATCTTCGTCGACAATTGGACTGTCCTTGATATCGCTCCCCAACCACTCAAGGGAAATCATACTCATCAAAATTAGGCTTTCACTGAGCTTATAGTTTACTCGGACGCCGGCCGTCAGCCCTGTCGAGTCCCCCGCATCGTATTTAGGGCGACCTGCAATCGCCTCTGATGCACGTACACCGTAATAGTAGTCGTTCAATCGATGGCTGCGATAATTCACACCGATATTAGGAGTCATTGTCAATGATGGTATCTGGAAAGCATCTCTGAAATCATAACTATAGGAAAATCTAAACTCATGTCCTTTGTGTTCACCGAGAATATCAGAAGCAAAATCGGCCGTTAACTTACCCAAGCTA
>JASFVS010000239.1:0-5011 GCA_050049715.1 Phycisphaerales bacterium | reverse complement strand
GAATTTGAAGGCCGAAAGTGAAGAGCAACGGAGAGTCAAGGCTAAGGCCGCAGAGGCAATAGCGGCAGCCGAGGCTCAGACTGCGGCAGCAAAGGCAGAAGCAGCGGCAGTCAGAACAGAAGCTGAAGAAAAGGCACGTTCCTACGCGGCAGCGCTAACCCAGGCAGAGGAAAAATTAGCCAAAGCTAAAGAAGAGGCAAGAACCAAGGCCATAGCCAGAGAAAAGGCAGAAGAAAACCTGAAGACTGAAAGAGAAGAACAACAGAGAGCCGAAGCTCAGGCTGAAGAGAAAATAAAGACTTTCAATCAAATCCGCCAGTACGTTTTTCAACCAGGAGTTATAAAGAGGAAATTTGCCTTTATTTCAACATTAGCAATAATTTCGGTTATAGCTATATCATTTGTAGTGAGCGTGGCCAATGGCCCACAAGTGGCCATTGGTGACGCTACGGCAATTCTTGAGGACACGCCGGTAGTAACGACAGATGTGCCAACGAGCGATACTGGCGTAGCTAATGGCACACTTATAGTAAATCCAGTTTCACCCAAGATAGCAAAATTGACTGTACTGGATAGCTACAATCAAAGAAACAAAGAAACACTGCCTGCAGATGGCAAAACCTACCTTGTCCAATCCAGAGACAACAACCGATTGGGAACCAACTCCGGCTCATACACATCCTATGATTTTTCAGACTTATCTATCCCAACAGATGCTACAATCAAATCGGTGGTGATTTTCGTCGAACACTTCGAGGAAGAAGGATTTGCCAATGGAAAATTAAAATGGGCTGTAGGCACAGGCTGGCCAACTAAGCCGGTGGTTTGGGCAGAATTAAATGCTCCGGTTTATGAAGGAGAATCCAATGAGGCTGTAGACTCATGGGATGTTACAAGTGTCGTAGATACACGTGAAAAGATAA
The DNA here is from genome assembly GCA_050049715.1 of Phycisphaerales bacterium. Classification (GTDB taxonomy): domain Bacteria; phylum Planctomycetota; class Phycisphaerae; order Sedimentisphaerales; family Anaerobacaceae; genus NIOZ-UU13. Next base: position 4,088 of record JASFVS010000239.1, on the reverse strand, counting down.
ATTCCCTTCAGTTACAAGTTAAGAATAATGATACTGTTGCTCACAGAAAAACGTCGATAGATTATACCTATGTAGTAGTTGAGTGTGACTAACTGATCTGGTTTGCACATAAAGCAGAATTTCAGTTGCAACCTTATTAAATATACGAGTACAATAGAAAAATAGATTAGTCAGATAAGGAAGATTTGGAAGCATGAATTTGAAAAAAAGTTTCATAGGTTCCTGGATTATCTGTGCTGTAATGCTGGGTACTTTACAAGCCGCATCTTCAGATATGAAAATAAGAGCAATTACCAATCCCAGCGCGGATATAATCCTATCTTTTGTCCAGCCAGGCCGTATAACCGAGGTTAATATCAAAGAGGGACAATGGGTACAAGCCGGACAAGTGCTCGTCCAGCAAGACGACTCCGTTGAGAAGATTCAAATTGCTCAACTTAAAGCCAGAAGCGAAAACACCATACAGATAGAAGCTAGTGAGGCTTCTTTGGCCCAAAAAAGAGTAGACCTTAAAAAGCTGGAAAAAGCAGCAACACAGAAAGCCGCAACAGAGTTGGAGGTAGAACACGCAAAGTTGGAGGTAAAAGTAGCTGAGCTATCACTCCAACTTGCTACATTTGAGCATGGACAAGCTAAAAGAAAATATAACGAGCTAAAAGTACAAGTTGAAAAAATGGCTTTGAAGAGCCCAATAGACGGGAAGATTGAAAAAATCCACGTGGAAACCGGTGAATCAGTGAATGCTCTGGTGGATGTTGTTCGCGTGGTTAAAACTGACCCTCTTTGGATTGATGTCCCGGTACCTTTAGATAAAGCAAACACTCTTCGCAACGGAAAAACTGTACGAGTAAGGTTTCCAGAACCCAACAGCGAGTCTTTGGAAGGAAGAATAATTTACATTGCCGCAGTTGCTGATGCAGCCAGCGGTACATTGAGAGTACGCATAGAAGTGCCTAATAAATCAAACAGGCCAGCAGGCGAACATATTGAGGTTATCTTTCCAGCTTCATAGAAACAGAAGGAGTCTATAATGAGCGCAAATGGAGTTGTCGCCCTGTTAATTCATTTAAATTCACGTTCTCCGAAACTGCTATCTTTCCCCATTACGACTAAATATGGGAAAATCGGTGCTCTTTTTGTCATCCTAACGATAATCCAATTAACCGGCTGCGTTTCTGACGAAGTGGATGAGCAAAATATTCTCACCTCCTACCAACAGAGGCTATCTAATCAAGGTCCTCAACTACGAGCCGATACCGAAGGTCAGGATTTGCAAAATCCCTTAGGCCTGTTAAAACCAACTCCTGATTCTAATGGAATCCCATCTGAAATTGAAGTCGCTACAGACCCTAACACCGGTAGGAAAATTGTCGATTTGACAATTGAGCAAGCCATAGTAAGAACTCTTGCCAACAGCCCTGAAATCAGGATCGTAAGTTTCGACCCTTCAATCGCCAGGCAAGACATAACCAAGGCAGCGGGAGAGTTCGATGTAATTGCTTTCGGTAGTACGAATTTTGAACAAGACGACAATCCAATCAACAGTATTTATCAGTCCGGCCAATCAGATGTCCGTTTACTGGAATCGGGAGTAAAGCAAAAAAGCATTACCGGCTCAGAATGGTCTTTGAGCTATGCCTTAACACGTAATTGGGATGATTTGGCGGGCAGAACGCTTTCTACACGCTATGAACCGATACTCGCTTTTCAAATTAAACAGCCCTTGTTGCGTGATGCATGGCAACAAACAAATCTCGCAGGCGTTAACATAGCAAGGTTAAATCACAAGATTGCCGTTCTCGGTTTTCGTCAGAAAGCTGAGGATGTTTCTACAGAGATCATATCTGCCTATTGGCGGCTTCTACAAGCTCGCCGGGACTTTGATATTTTACAAGAATTGTTACAAAGAACTCTCGAAACACTAAAAAAAGTCATGGGGCGAAAAGAAATCGACGCTACCGATGTGCAAATCAAACAGATGGAAGCTTCTGTAAAAACTCGTGAGGCAATACTACTACAAGCCGGCAAAAGCGTTATCGACGCACAAGATGCCCTGGTAAGATTAATGGCCGACCCGCAAATGAGCATGCTTGATGAGCTGGAAATTGTACCATCTACGACACCTTATATGACGGCAAAGGATTTTGAGCCATCAGAAATTCTTGGAGTGGCCCTGAAGAAAAATCCAATAATGCAACAAGTCCGAGTTGAAGTTGCCATCGCAGATATTAACATCCGCGTTGCAAAAAACCAGAAGATGCCGCGACTCGATTTGGTCGCTTCAAGCAGAATACAAGGTTTAGATAAAAGTCAGGGCCGTGCATATGACAGGTTAAATACTGGTGACTACGCGAGTTACGCGGTTGGTTTGTCTCTTGAATTCCCACTTGGTAATCGTCAACGTGAAGCTGAATTACTTAAGAGAAGGCTCGAACGCAGAAAAGTTATCTCTAACTTGCAGAACATTGCCGACCAGGTAGTATTACAAGCCAAAGAAAAAATTAGAACTGTTGAAACAAACTTTGCAGAAATAAAAATCCAGGAAGATGCCGCCCAGGCAGCAAAAATGCACCTGCAGGCCGTGGAGGATTCAGAACCGGTACGAGAAAGACTGACACCTGAGTTTCTTTTAGTTAAGCTCCAAGCCCAGGGAGCTTTGGCGGATGCTCAACGGGCTGAAATAAAGGCCATCGCCGACTTTAATATTGCTTTAGCCCAATTAGCACAAACCATGGGAACCGTGCTTGAACTACACCAAGTTAGCACCGTCCTACCCGCTATTGCCGAAGGTGAAGAAACAACAGTACAAACAGATGAATACACCCAATAAGACTTATCTCTTATAAGATGTTGGAACAGCGCCCTACTGCTTTTCTCCTGTAAAGCTCAGTTGCTCATCAAGCCAGTGGTCGGTTCTCATAACCGATTTGCGTCTGCGCAGCGCCAATTTCTCTGCACGAAGTTGGGTTAGACGAAAGACAGCTCTGGTAGTTATCGAAGAAATATCATCGGTAGTATAAATATATCGTTTTTTCAAATATGCAGCCAGATTTTTGGAATATCGAGACACAAACTCATCTTCCAAACACACTATTGCCTGAGTGCTTCCGGGGTCACCCTGACGTGCACATCGTCCAAAGAGCTGCCGGTCTATGCGGGCAGACTCATTCCGTTCACTGGCTATAACATGAAGACCTCCAAGTTCGGCTACCCCCCTGCCAAGCCTTATATCAGTGCCGCGACCCGCCATATTAGTCGCCACTGTAATCCTTCCGGCCTGACCGGCACCCGCAACGATTTGGGCCTCTTCACGGTGACGAACAGCATTGAGTACCTGATGCTCCAGTTTTTCCGCTCCAAGCAACCGACTGATGTATTCACTGTCACGAACGCTACGGGTACCAATGAGAACCGGCCTTCCTATCTCATGAATCCGGCGAATTTCCAATAGGATTTTCTTCCATTTGGCAGATTGTGTGGGCAAGACTATATCCGGCATGTCTTTTCTTATGCATGGACGGTTCGTCGGAATTACGATTACAGGCAAGTGATAAATTTGCCAAAACTCAGTGCCAGCCTCTTGTGCTGTTCCAGTCATACCGGACAATTTCCGGTACATTCGAAAGAAACGCTGGAAACTAATCCGCGCATACGTATCTTTGGGAGGAGTTATTTCAAGATTTTCTTTAGCTTCAACCGCCTGATGCAAACCATCACGCCAGCTACGATCCGGCATAAGCCTTCCTGTAAAATCATCAACGATTACTACCTTTCCTTTGTCTATAACATACTGTTTATCCGATGAATAAAATTCTTTAGCAATCAAGGCTTTGGTCGCAATCTCCTCTCGGCGACGTGCACCCTGCCAGATACCACCCAAAGTCTCGGCCAGGTCCGCCAAACGAATTCTACCTTCGTGAGTCAGTTCGATTTCTCTATATTGAGTATTAATACGGTAATCTTTATCTCTATCCAGGCGGGATGCTATATCCGCCGCCTGACGAAAGGCCTCGGTTTGTTCCGGATTCGGTGCCAGGCCGGAGATAATCAATGGCGTAATCGCCTCATCAATAAGAACAGAGTCTGCT
>JASFVS010000025.1:0-16068 GCA_050049715.1 Phycisphaerales bacterium | reverse complement strand
CAGCGAATGTCCCGGCCGGGAGCGTTCCCTGCTGCTGGTACGGCTCAGCCAAATTGACCGCTTGTGTTTGCTGGCCTATCTCGACCGGAATCGAGCCGGCATCGCCTATTACAACAGTAACTACGTTATAGACATTGTGTGACGAATTGCTTTTAATCTTTATAGCCCACGCAACCGCCTTGTCGCCCGGTGCGGTAACAACGGACACCTCCCGAATGTGCTCTGCGCCTCTGGCGAGCCTTCCCAGAACCTGTTGACTATCTAAAATATTGACACGGTCGTTCATAATTCTCTGTCCCTTTGCCGAACTATTTTCAAATTCGTACACTGTTTTTCAAAATCCATCTGCACCCGCGCAATCCGGTCCTTACTGCGATTATCTCTTCTGCAGGCCAGCAAGTCTCTGCTCTCAGGAGTTGTACTTACGCTGTCGCCGATTTCATAATCGAATGCAAGAAACGGCGTGCTTACATCTACAGTCTCTATAGTCTCGGAGCGGACCGCCGCTCTGTGCCGGACGTATTCGTAAAGGGCATCGGTGTCATCCGCCTGTTCCGCAATCCCGAGCGCATTGCTGTTGGAACAAGCGAAGATACTCTCATCCGAGACCCTGCGATACTTGAACTGGCGCGGCAGTGTAATGATATGCTCAACCACAGGAACCGTCGAATTAACGGGACCGTCTGAAACCTTACACGTCAATCTTTCATCGCTGACTACCGAAGCCGTTATTCTAAATTTCAACACGCCCTTTAACGCCGCCACCCACGTATCGACATCGAGACAGTCACTGCTTAGCCACACGCCGCACTCGTCAAGCAGGACGTTAAAGGCGTGAAGGTATTGCCACCAGTTCGAACCGCCGTCGAACGACACCTGCAGGAAATAACCGAGCGACTTTCCCTGCTTGTCGGCGGTCAGGGTCGGACGAAAACGTCTGCGGCGATGCGCGAAATTATCACCTGCGAAAACCTTCGAAAAATCAAACGCATCACCCTGATTGTACGGAGCGCCGCTGTAATCGCCCGCCTCGTTAAGGCACCATTTGCGATACACATCCTTTACCAGATAAAATTCAGGATTGGTCGAAGATGAAAACTTATCATAGTTGATATCCTCAAGGCCACTGTCCCACGCTTTTATCAAATCGAAGGTCGCTTCCACAACCTTGAAATCGCCTTGGCCGATATACTTATGCGTCACCGGCCAGAAATTTCTTTTGCTGTGCAGGCTTGAAATATTCGTCTTTGATATACTAAGCTGCTCGCCTACCTGCTGACAATTCAGCTCGACGACCCTGCCCGTGCCGCCTTTATAGAACACAATAGCCTGGGCAGGCCCGGTCGATACAGGCCGGGGAACAAACGTAAAGCTCAGGCCGATTCTCTCACAGCATCGGCGCAGCGCTTCTGTCAGATTCAATCCCGTAACATCAAGGTCGCGCACGAGCTGGTTATCAGTCAGTGTCCTTAGCTGCTCTATATTCGGCGTATGTAATTGTCCGATTGTCAGATATTCGCAAAGCAGATAATCAATCACTTCCGCATAGCTCCAGAGCTTACCCTTTGACGGCTCGGCGCAAAAAGTCGTATAGCTCTTGCCGTTGACTACGGTCGGCTCCGCATTGGCATTTGCCTTGCCATCCGGATTAAACGCCGTATCGAGACCGGCTAAAAACAAACTTGCCGCGTTTGCCTCCGACAGACGTTGGCCATAGACCGTTATCCGTTCAAGATTCGCACTAAAGTCTCGCGCTGTTACCTCAGCACTTTCTCCTTCAGACCCCAGCTTTATATCAATGCCTTCTATCTGGCCACAAAAGATTGGAATACTAAAAGCCGCTGCAGCCGGATGGACACCGTTAAAATACCGCCGGATGCAGACAGTCTTTCCCATAGCGAACAAAGTCTCGACATCTTCAACAGTCACCACGCTTTTATCAGTGTATGCGGCGGGATTATAAGCCAGCTTTGCTCGGCTAAACTCCGGCCAGCCGGCTCGCACAATCTCTGTCGGCTCCAGAGCCGGGCACAAAACTCCATCGACCAGAACCGATACGGAAGAGGCTGGAAGTGCAAGCTGAGTTTGCTCGGATTGGAAAAAGTCAATTCTATTGGACATAGTTTCCCCTAAGTCTTACTCATCGAATATCAAACGGCATTACAATTTAAAATATTGATTGCGTCAGGCTTTGGCGTATCGGGTTTGATACTCAGCCGCGACAAAGAATCGCTCTCCATACCATCGGCATCCACAGCCCTTACAGCAAATAAGTATTCGCCGGCTTCGAGTGTGTCACTCTGATAGCTGTAAAACTTTCGCCCGGCATAATCAATTGTTGCCAGAGGATTTTGATAATCGATTTGTCCCGACCGATTGTCAAAACAAACATTAAAACACACCGGCTGCGATTTCTGCTCGAGCGTGGAATAGAACCAGACAAGCTTTATTTTGCCGCCGTCCACCCGCTCCAACTTCGAAATGAAGATATTATTAGGCTGAGACGCCGCCAAGTCTCCGTTTGAATCTACTGAAACCTTCACCGCAGCAGCTAAGGTTTGCTCCTGATACCCACAATTATTGAACCGGCGAACAACATAAAACTGCGTCGAACTATTGTCGTGAGGAATATAGTCGGGAGGTGTTAATTCGTGAGCTTCCTTCTCGGCCACAGCTAATATATCAACAAAGTCTATTTGTCCCATATCATCGCCGCGATAGAGCACCGAACAGCCGGCAACACGTACCCAGAACCAGCCCATATTCAAAGCAGTACCCAGCTTGAAAGCATTAGCAGTCATACCATTAAAAAGTGCTTCTCTAAGCCAGCTTCTTCCCGTGTAACAATCCGCAGAATTACTCATCGTATATTTTCTTAACTTTCATCGTTATCCGTTAGCTTGGCGTCCTTGTGATACTCGATGCCTCATCGACAGGCGTATGAGTTAAAAGAACCGTTTGTCCATCATTGTCATAATATTGAATTGCACCAGTCGATTTGTTTTGGACGGCCTTGTTGGCAAGTAGTTTTTCGCCGGTCACTTCACCCGTCCCGGACCATATAATTTCACCGCCGCCTACAAGACTGTCACCGTCGGCGGGACCGGCGCCGGCCTGCAAAAACACCTGAACGGAATATTCACCCGCGGGGATATTAACATCGAAGTCGCCCACATACCTGCTGCCGCTCTTATCCGTAAGTGATATATCATAATCATCCGCAGTTCGCCCGCCCGTCCCCCAGGATTCGAAGACCTGCCCCACAGGATACCAGACCTCTCCCGCACTATTACGAACAACTGCATAAAGCGTATTGCCGGACGTATAATCAATATGTATTTCGTTCGCCATTTTCAGTCCCCTATATTCAACAGGTCGGCCATAGTTATAACATCGAGATTTCCTGCATCACGTTTGGCCGCCACGTTATCAATATGCGTCTTCCAGTCGGCCCATGTAAACGATGTTCCCTCGTCCATCGAATGCCACCCCGTAACCATAATCGTTCCAGAGCCTGTCAATTTGTTAACTTTGGATTCGGCAGTTGTTGTATCATCGAACGAATTAGTCCAATGCATTGTGGCGTCGAAGAAGCCCGCATCGTGGCAGGTCATTGAAAGCCGCAGTTGGTCAAACCATCTGTTTTTATAAATGTCGTTAAAACCATCCTCCCAGTTAGCGGTCCCGCCGGCCAAAGCAAATATCCTCGCCCCATCGGCAAAACCATTGGCGCACATCCAGTCAGTTGCTTTTGTAATCTCCTCGATAAACTCAGCGTCAGTGAGATTATCCACTTTCAAAGATTTATGACTCCAGCTATGATTGGCTATCAAATGGCCGGCCTTTTGCATTCGATGAAGCTGCTCTAATGTCAACCGGCCGCTAGTCCCTACCTTCGAAGGAATGATAAAGAACGTCCCCCTAATCCCTTTTGCACTTAAATAAGCTGCGAAGTCGTAATCACCATCGAAGCCATCGTCAAAAGTAATGGCGTATCGGGACTGCGACAACTGAGGAACGAACATTATTTTATCCCATGTCACCGCTGGCGTATCATCGCTGTTCACCGTATCGACCCGCACGCGAAGCTTTTCCACATGCTCCCAGCACGATGAATAAGTGCCCGCCTCCATATCGCCTAACTTCGGCGCGATAATCCTCTCATACCAACCCGGCCCTGTTATATAGCCGCTTTCTACGAGTGAAATTATCTGGTAATTTGAAAAGTCATCGTCCCCAACAAACAGACGAATCGCCGAAATATTCTCATAAGACGATGCACCACTGCCTTCATGCACATAGAACCTTACATAAACGAGCGTGTCGGATAAATCAGCCTCAGAAATTGATTTTGTAACAAAAGATGATGTGTCCCCGGCTGCTTTCGTGCACTTCATCGATTGCGGGGTTGCCGCCGCCGAACATATATAGTTATCGGTGTCCGCCGACTTACTTATGTTATAGCCGGCATCCCATAATGCAATATTATCGAAAGGTTCTACAAATTTAGAAATAAAATGCCTTCTCGGATATACCCCTCTTGCGCCAACTGATGCGGCACAAAAATCTTTATTGATTTCCGTCAATCCAATCGTTCCTGCTGGTGGTTTAGCTGTAGAAACAAGCATCTTTAAGCCTCCTCCGTCCATGTCCCATTTTTGCTGATAGTCGCCCAGTCCCCTGCCGAATCGGCTATAAGACTGAGCGATGCACCGACCGTACTTGCTGATTTATATTTGTCCGCCGTTTGCCCGCTGTCGTCCCGTATCACCGCCGCACCCGGGTCGATGCGCAGCTCATAAGCAGCCTGAACCGCAAAACTAAACACCGTTCCCGCAGGCGCCGAAGCGGGCAGTGTAAGTGTAACTATGCCGGCCGCACCGAGATTGCTGTGAACGCTTCCGGACTCGGCCAGCGTAAGCGTATCATCGCTTGTATGCTCCTTGACGACTTTCTTCACACCGCCGGCTCCGTACGGCACAACAACATTGTGACCTGCCCGGCAATCCGTTATCAAATCAATGTCACCACCTGATGTGCTTAATATTGCAAGTCTGACGTGCGGCGTAGTCGTCATATCAGGAAAGCTGCCGTATTCGTCGATTACAAGGGAAGCCGATGAATCCAGATAGATATAAATATTCGATTTGTCATCTGCCAACGTATTGCCTGATGAGCCTTCATAGCTTATCAGCTCCGTACCTAACCAGAACTTGCCCGCTTTTACGCCGATGTCCAGCCCGCCTTCGTCATAGACCCTCAGGTCGTTCGCACGCCTAGCGGCCAGCAACAGCCGATACAATAATTTCCGAAACTCCAGATAGTAAGGCGCCGTGCCGGTCGCTATATACTCCACACCGGTCTCGCCGTCCGCCTGTATGTTCAACAGCTCGTTATCAGTCGGATATACTTCAGCCATATCATTCTCCCTGTTTTCCTTTTATGAAACATTCAATACAATCTGATTTGCCTGTTTATCGAATGAAGAGACGGTCACCCATTCGGCAGGCTTCGCCGCCGGTATTACGGCGACCGGCCCGGTCTCACTAACATCGCTTTCATTGCCCGCCCCATCGATAATCTTAACACCAAACCTATACACGCCCGCCGCCAATGGCTCACTGACCCACTCAATCACATCGGCATCAAGCCCAAACTGGCCGTGTTCGAAGCTGCCCTTTCCAAAACCAACCGACGCCGCCGAATCATAACCGAAGTCACTTACCCCAAACATGCTCATACCGAAACCGGCCTTGTCCTGCCAGGCTACCCAAATCCTTATCGGAGAATCCGTCAACGGCTCATCGTAATCAACCTGGCCTGTGCCGTTGTCAAAATAAATTTCTGCAGCCGCATCAATCGGCAAATTCTGGCTCCGCAACAGACTTAACCTGACCCGCCCGCTGCCAGCCGGTCGCGAAGCAAGCTCATCACTGAAATCAATATTTACACACCCCGCCTCGACGGCAAAAACTTCTATCCGAACCGCAGATTCAAGTGATGTGGGTATCGGAATCACCAATTGCCTTTGCCCGCTGTCAACAGTCGCTCCCGCATACCGTCCGTTGACATAGACCTGAAAAAACATATCGCTCAGTTCCGCCTTCGCAAACCACTTCACAAGCGCAGCTCGCGGAACTCCCACAGGCACACCATCCGCCCAGATACCCGCAGGCAACTCAAACGCCCTGACATTTCCAATCCCGCTGCTGATAAGTGCCATTTCCTATACCCTGTCAAACCAATTGCGTATAGATAATTTCATAATCTACCACTGTAGCACTGCCGCTCGTTCGCGGCGCGCTAACCTTGAAGGAATCCATACGAAGGTTCTTAAATGCTTCGCCGTCACCGCTGATGAGAGTATGGGTATTGCCATCCATACACGCCGATATCGTGCTGACTTTACTACTCATCTGCCTTCGGCTCTGCGCCCGAAGCGTGCCGGTCTGCCTTATCTTTCTGCCGCGGCCGCCCATATCGATACTGAGCACGCCGTTAAGTCCCGCCGCCGCTCTCTCTATCGTGTCCCGCCTGAAACTTTCCGGCTTAATCTCCAGCCGTTGCTCATCGAATAATATTTGTCCGTCTAAAGTAACGCTCATCTTTCTTCTCTTTATAAATCAATCACGTACCAGCTTTCCGGACGCCCCCACTTTGGTAACGTCAACAATGCCCTCGGAGCCTATATCGATACTCAGTCGGCACCGCTCTCTCGCCTTTGTAAAAAGATTCTGATAATGCAGGCTTTTTCTCCAGAAATGCTCGTCCTCTGAGTTACCGGCTAACATCGCATAAGCGCTTGAGATAACGGCAAAGGTCGATGCCCTCCTCAAAACATCCGCATCCATAATATCCTCGGCCTGAATTTCACTGGCCGGATTGCCCGGGCCGATACCGAAGTATTCTGTCAAATCAAAACCCGCCTCATTAGCCTGTGGCCCGAATGTGCTGATGCGATAGAATACATCATCAGCCGCCGGCGGTGCTATGGCCTGCGTTTGAGAATCCGCTCTGATTACTGAAACGCTCAACTGCGTCGCTGAATCCACGGACACTATCTCATACGCCCCATCCAATACGCCATCTTCGCTGCGCAAATATATAACTCCACCTGCTGCAACTTGAGCACTTATAAAATCCGCACCGCTTGCGGTGAATGTCGTCCCGCTAAGTGTTCCGCCTATCCCCGTTGCTAATACCTGCTGAGGCGGATGTAATTCACCGAACAGTATCGGCTCATATTTCAAAACATCCGTATCGTTTGAGAAACTGACCATTTCATTTAGCTCCCTTCTGGTCTATGGAAGGCGGGCTAAGTGCCCGAAGATTACTGCCGTTCGGGCACTCCCACCCGGATGCACTGTTGCGCATCCACAACCGCCTCCCCCGCAATTTAGCTGGTGCTCAGCTCGCGAATAAGACCGTGTGCCGCTTCGTTTTTGAGCTCCACGGTATATTCCCCAATCAGCTCGCCGCATTCATAGTCACCCCCGCTCGCAAGCGGCTTGAAATGAAAACTCCGCCCCGCCAAAGGCAGAACATTGATGCGAGATGAGTCCAGCAGAAGCACTGCATCCTGAGGCATCCAGCGCGTCATTACGACCGTGCAAACACCGAAGTCACTCTCATAAATACTGACCATATCGGTGAAGGTGGTATCATTAGCCCCGTACGTCCGGCTGCCGGACGAAAAGGCATTTATCTTTCGCTTCTGAAAACCACCGACAACAATCAGGTCAACATTGCCATTGCTGTTGTCCCAAATCTGTCTGAGCACATAATTAATCTTGTCCTCATCCAGGTCGGCACCGGCCGGAAAGCCGCTGTCACCGGTATGAAAAACATTGCTCGACAGATGCTGAATAATACCCCTCATCGACCTTCTCACCGAGCCGCTACCTTCGGGGTTGCTTGCAGGCTGGCCTCCATTGACAACTGTATTCTCCAAATCACGGAGCAGCTCCCGCAGCCGTTCCTGTTTCTGGTAATCCATCTCATCGGCAAGACCAAGCTGGCTCGCGGCCATGTCCGTCCCGCTGACTTCAACCGCCGCGGTAAATATCTGCGTATAGTTGCCGCACCTGCTGCGGTTTGTAAATCTCGCACCGGGCTTGTCCGCGCCTTCCAGAGCGGCGTTGCCGAGGATATTAATCACCTGATTGTCTGCCATGTCCTCTGCCGACGTGCCTGCATAGCCGCGAACCACCATCAGCGTATCGCCGTCAATACCCGTCACAAGCATTAGCTCCTCGCTGCCTTCGACCTGAATCTGGTCGCCGACCCGGAACCTGCTGCCATGCGCAACTACAAAATCCGTGTCGGCGCTCGGGTCGGTATATGTGCTGTCGTTGACGGCATCCTTATTTGGCAAAAGCTCATCTTCGAGCCACTCATGATGCGTGCTCGTCGCTTCTCTCATCGGCTCGCCCAAAGCATCAAGCAAAGGCGTTTCATAAGGTGAAATTATCCCAATCAAATCCGACACGTCCTCTGCCAGCTCCGGCAAAGTCGTACCCGCTGAATATGTCGCTTTTCCTGTAAAAGCCATCTTTTCACTCTCCTTTATTCGCTCTTATCAATTCCACATTCTTAATTCTAAATTCTGTCCATCCCCTACAAATAATTTCTTCGCAGCTTCAAATACTCCTGCAAATCCGCCCGGTTACCTGTGGTCGCCGCCTTTTTGGCCGCCCTCTCGACAGCAGTTTGATTGCTCGTTATTCGCTCCTTAACCCCTGATGTCTTTTTCACATTCACGCTGCCGCTGTTACCGGCGAACAGATATTGCTTTTCATTTTTCAACTGCTCGATTACGCCGTCCAAATCCGCTTCAGTTTGTCCTTTCATTTTCGCCCTGGCAAGCATCACGGCCGTCTCCAAATCGACAGCCCCGACAGCGGCTAATTTCCTCGTCAGCTTCTGTTCGGCCTGAATGTCACCTAATTGCTCGGACATCTCTTTAGCCTGTGATTTAGCCTCGGCCAACTGCTCGCTCAAAGCCTCGACCTTCTTCTCGGCACTCTGTGCCCTTTTGCGATAGCGGATTGACTCAGCCACTGGAACAAGCTTCGTATTGTCACTGTCACCTGCTCCTGTTATGTCTTCTGACAACATATCCTGCGTCTCAATCGGACTCATAAAACCTCCTGGCTATTCTTGACTTCCGTTTTCTGGCCTCTGACTTCTGTCTTCTGACCTCTGAACTCTGATTTCTCATATCCTAATTCTCTGAGCACCTGCTCAGTCGGAACGCCAAGCTCTTTTTTAATCTGGGCTTCCTGTAGTTTCTCCATCACATTCTCCGGCAGCGGGCTTGAGAAAATGACATCGACCTCTCTGTCGGCTTCGCTGGTCTTATATACACCGGCCGTATCGAGCATCGACAGAACCATCCTGCAAATTCGTCTAAGCCCCTCGCTATAAGTGAATCTCTTGCGCTCGTTCTTCGAGAGCATTCCCATAAGCGTCAGCCGCAAAGCCACTGCGCTTGTAAGATTGCCGAGTTTATTTTTAAGTACCCCCGCCACCACCGGCGTCACTCCGCTGGCCTTGTCCAGTGCTTCCCTGATTTCGGCAATATGCATACCCTCGCTGGGCGTCGCCATGTCCCCGCCGAACTCCTCAATCGTTGCATCCGGATTGTCGGTGTACCACATCCTGCCGGGCGAGATGGGCTTGTCCTCGAAGCTCTCTATTCCCTTGCCCAGATACATCTTGAAAGACTGAAACGTAATCCTGCTCGCCCTGTCACTGAGTCTGGTATTAAGCTCATCCTGCAGCGGCATAAGCGGCTCGACGTCACTCAATCCCTCGTAGTAATAAGGCTGGGCGATATTCTGAATATGCACCACCGGCAGAAAACCCCACGGCAGCTTCGCCTGCCCGACAAGCTGTTTGTCTTCGTATCTCTGCCAGCCATCGGCGGAAATAATCTCCGTAACCGCAACCACCTGCCGGCTCTTACTGCTTCGTTTGCCGCCTGTGAAGATTCTGGAAAGAAGCGAGCTCTTCCTGCCCAGTGAGTTTTTCTTCTGATAAAAATGCTGCACGTAATATCTTATCTTCTTATAGTCATTTTCATCCAGAACAGGCAGTGCTCTCGGTGCCTCAATCAGTTCGAGACTGATATTTTGTGCCGACCGCAGAACATTTTCAAAAGTTCCCGTTGTGAGGGAATCCGGTGATAGTGTGTGGAAGGATGAAGAAGTGCGTTCTGTAATTTCCACGCCAGGCCTGACTAAACAATCGACAAAACCATAAACACTTCCGAGCACCGCCATATCCTGGAAAAATCCAATACCGCCGTTTGCCGCAAACAGTGCCTTTAATACGACCCCAATTTCTGCACTTTTCCGGCTGTCCGGCGATTTCGAGACAAAGCTGACCGGCTTGCCGAACAAAAAATCGACCGCCGCGTTTATTCGCCACGCTATATCGTTCTCAATGACTACTTCTTTTCGCTGCACGTCCGCTGCACATCTTGCACCGAAGACGCCCATCTGCCCGCTGTGCACAAGGCCGGTTATCCTTGCAGGTAGTCCATATTCTTGTGCCTGCATGTAGCACCGCCCCGACTCAATCACCTTCCTGTCACATGCGCCGGTACCGATTGTCTCGGTCCTCGGGTTCGTGTAATACTCCCACAGCCTCTCGAAGTGCCCCCTCACGTCAACAGAGTGTTCATCGACGAGCCACTCGATATAATCCGCTTCGAGCCGCTCATCATTAAAGATACCAAAGTCAAATCCCATTTCTGTAACTCCGTCCTTTGCTTAGTGGTCAATCAGTCAAACAACGATCTGTCAGCTTTTACCGTTATTCAATTTTCATTTTCTGCTGGTGCCTTTGCACCTTTGAGCATTTTTATGCTCTCCCATAATTGGAGGGCCCCTACACGTTTGGCAAAAATTTTAAGAATTTTTAAAAAAATAAAATCGCTAAGTGCCTATGCACCAGCAATTAAAAATTTCGGTAAAAATTTTATTTTCCCATTTACCCCCCCCACGCTTTTGGCAAAAATTTTTGCTTTCTTCAAACTATTTCAGAATTTTTCTCACTTTGGCATGTTATTTGGTCACGTGCAAAATTTGCCCGGTGAAAGGCCAAAAGACAATGCAAAGAAAACTGTTGATTAGAAATGTAGAATTACTAAAACGAGAGTATCAATTTCTCTCGCGGCTTGTACAGGTATGTATCTACGTTGTCACTCAGTATCTTCTTTTTGTAACAGCTCGATAATATCGGCTTTTGTCGGAAGTGCTTCCATAGAGCCGAATTTTGTACACGCCAGCGCACCAGCCGCCGATGCAAACTTGACCGCCTCCCTCACATCATTCTCGACGGCACAGTAAGCGGCCAGCGCCCCTGCAAATGCATCACCCCTGCCAGCCTGGTCCACAAGCTCAACTTCAAAGCCGGGTATCTGGTCGGCACCGCTCCTGTCAACAACCATGCTCCCGCGCCGTCCCATAGTAATAACAGCCGAGGCAACCCCGCGTGCAACAAGGTCCGAGCCAATCATCTTGGCGGTGCGGATGTTGGTTGTCGAATGGTCGGTAATCTCGACCGCCTCTGAAAAATTCGTGAGCATAATATCCGCAGCAAAATATTCAACCGGAAGGTCACTGCCCACCGATTCCGGTTGTTCCATCGGCCCCGCAGGATTGAGTATGACCTTTACACCATGCACTTTCGCGCAACGAACAGCGGCCACAACCGCCTCCTGTGGCAACTGGCCGTGAATCAGACAGACATCAGATTCGGAGATGATTTGCTCAGCCCCCTTAATATCTCGGGGTTGCAGGGCGTTATTGGCGCCGGGATAGTAACACACGGCATTCTCTCCTGTAGCGTCAACCAAAGTGACAACCATACCGGTATTCTTGGCCTCGGCGGTATAAACATAGTCGGTGTTGACGTTGTCAAGATTCTCTCGAACCATATCGGCAAACGGGTCACCGCCTACCTTACTTATAAGATACACCTCGCAACCGCACAATGCAGCCTCTACGGCCTGGTTCGAGCCGGGGCCGGTGGCCGTGTAGGAAAGGGCGAAACCGGCAACGCTTTGACCGGGCGACGGGATTCTATCGCACCTTATCGCCATATCCACATGGGCGCCACCGATTACAACTACTTTAGGACTCCTTCCCGACATAGTTTTCTCACTCTCTGCTTTTTACAAAATTCCTCTGGTTTACACTTCGATGCAGCGAACATTTCCAGCGAAATTAAATGCGATTTCTTTAAAAAGCGAAGTATAACGACCTGACAACTAAATGTAAAACTTTTTTTCGGACATTGTCCTGCAAACTTTTCCCACAAGCCGCGTCAGATGCTCTTTTCAGTAAGCCACCGCTTCAACACTTCGATAATATAGTCAATCTGTTCCGCTGTGAGTGGCTTACCTTTTGGGATACGATGCCATTTTTCCAAACATCCGCGACAACACGTACCGGTAGCGTGTTGTGCAACGAACACTGGATGATTTTTCATCGGTGTCTGCCGTCCGTCATTAGCAGGCTCGGCCTGCGCCAAACGGGTAGCAATAAAATCGCGCGCGTGTTCGAGGATAGTCGTTATGCCTTTATCTTTAAGGTATTGCGCTTCTTTGCCTGAAAGCCTGAACCGGCTGCGAAATTTAGATTTCCCCAGCCTCGCAAAAAGCTCATCAATATCACGCATAAATCAATCCATCAGGCGGGACTGCCGACAACCGCCATACAGATTACACTTTCTTCCTGGCCGTCAATATTCAAAATCTCATTAACCTGCTCATCGTACAATGCACCTATTTCGCAGCTTCCGAGATTCAAACTAACCGCCGCTAAAGTTAAATTCTCTGCGATATGACCCGCATCGAGATAAATATACCTGTACGCACGCTGGCCGTACTTCCACTTACAGCGTTCAAAAACAGCAGACCAAACAAAAACCACCGCCGCCGTCGCGCACATCTGCTGGCCTAAAGCCGCCCTTGTAATCTCAAGGCGCATGTCACCATGTTTTAACTTCTCAAGACAATGAGCTTTCACCGAATAATGATAAACACCCTGCTCGATATCCGCCGCATCGTTGATAATCAAATATGTCTCTATCGGATAAAGAGCACCCGCTGATGGAACCGTGCGAAATTCATATCCCTGCTCAACTCGCTGGATACCGGTTGAAGCCCAAAGCAAATACGAGAGCTGGTCTTTGCTTATCGGCTCCTGTCGAAACTCACGAACACTTTTCCTCTGTTTTAAGATTTCATCCAGACCCACCTGCTCGACCGGCCTAAAATCCGTTAGCTCAATCTTTTCCGCCTGCGGATACTCTTTATACAAATCAGGCTTCGCATCCCAGACAAGCCTGTGCCCGGGCATCCTGTTAGGGTCATACTTTGTATCCTGCTGAAATTTGTCACCTGTCCCGCTCATATGGGCATCCTCTTTTCTTACTTCACTCTTCACACATACTCAAAACGAGTTTGCCGAATTGTGATGACACCTTCATTAATTCAAAAGCATCGCTTCCCTTACCCAAAGGAAAAACCTCATGGACGACCGGCTTGATTTGGTACTTATTAACCATATCGAGCATCTGATTGAAATCATCAGGCGAACCCATAGTCGAACCAATCAGATGCAACTGCTTCCAGAATACCTTACGCAGCTCTAATCCCTTAGCCAAACCCGCCGTCGCACCATAATTAATGATTCTTCCTCCCGGAGCGACAATATCAATCAAATTGCCAAAGCCCTCTCCTCCTGTTCCATCTATTATCAACTGGACTGACCCGTATTCAGCTTTGAGTTTCGATGCATAATCATCGGCGGTATATAAAAACCCCGCAGCCGCATCCATAGAAACGGCTCTGTCAATTTTGGCCTGTGAAGAAGATGTCACAATTACCGTAGCTCCCGCCGCAACAGCAAACTGCAATACAATACTCGCAACGCCCCCGCCTATACCAGTTATAACAACCGTCTGGCCGGCCTTGAGCTTGCCCTGTTTGAATAATGCCCGATACGCCGTCAGTCCCGCCAGCGGCAGGGCCGCCGCTTCTTCCCAGCTCAGATGTTCCGGTTTCGGAAAAAGCTGCTCCTGCGGAACAATTATGGCCTCGGCAAACGTTCCATCATCCGGCATACCCAAAATCTTAAAATCCAGACTCTGCACCTCTTCCCGCTCACCCCAGTTATAACCGGGATTGATTACAACCTCTTTTCCCTTCCAGTCTGCATCAACTTGGTCACCTGCCTCTTCTACTACCCCCGCCCCGTCCGAACCTAATATAACCGGGCATTTAATCCCGGGATACAATCCCTGCGTAATCCAGTAATCACGCCTGTTCAAAGCCGCCGCTTTGAGTTCGACAACAACTTGCCCTTCACCAACTTTCGGGTCCGGCCAATCCTTCTGAACCGGCGGCTTTTTCACTTCTTCCAAAACCAGAGCTTTCATTCAATCTCACTCCAAACTAAATTTATTCATAATTTACTACGTTCAACAACAGACCCTTTATCATCGCACGAAAACAACTTAATTCAAGCCCCAACAAAAATTTTTAACAACGGCCTTTCTAAAATCGTTACTAAACGGCCGTTTTCAGACACTTTATTTATACGTCATCCTTAAATTAATCCGGATGAACTTTTATAATAAAAATACTGTATAGATTCTTACATTGATAATCTTCCAGAGAAACTAAATGAAGTTTAGAAAAATAATTTTTATGCTGCTGCTTATTAGTGCGACATCCCCGGCGGAATTAACCGGCCAGCTCCCGCCGCGACTAAGAAGAAATTACCCCTCCCGACAGTCAACATCCTCAACCCAGAATAAAACAGTAGAGTTTGATTTATCCTATAGTTTTTTCGCACCTAAAGAGACTACTAAAATAAAACTAATCGTTGTGCTTCCGCAAACCTTACAGGACAAACAGGAAATTTTGAGCATAAAGTACTCTCAAAAACCATCAAGAACATTCCGCGTAAATGGAAATCGCTACGCCGAGTTTGTCTTCTTAAGGCCGAAAAAGCGAACGAAACTAAAAATAAGTGTCAAGGCCAGATTGTTCAGATATGACCTGCTCACCGCCGGGAAAAAGAACGGAAGAGAGTATTACGAGCAATCCGAATTAGAAGAATATTTAAAGCGGGAAAAGTATATAGAAAAAGACAACCCGAAGATACGGCAAATTGCAGAAAATATAGAAGGCCAAACAGAAGTGGAAATAGTAAATAACATTTTCAACTATGTCATTGATAATCTGAAGTACCATTCCCATAGCGGAAAGGACTGGGGCGCATTAAAGGCCCTTAAAAAGAAAAAAGGCGACTGCTCCGAATACTCCGACCTGTTTATCGCCTTATGCAGGGCCAAAAACATTCCTGCCAAATTTATATCTGGTTATATACGGAGGCCCGATTCCGCCAGGTCAAAACATAACTGGGCGGAGGTCTATCTGCAAAAATATGGCTGGGTCCCTTTCGACCCTACCACGGGCGATATAAATAACCGCATATTTCGAAAAATGGCATTTGAAAGATTGAGGCCGGTTTACATTTACTTTTCAAACATCCGCAATGATGAGGTGCTCAACAACTACTACTTTGCCGGGTACACATACTGGGGCGACAAACCCAGATTAAAAGATTCGATTAAATTCAAATAAGCCGGCACAAAACGAAGCAATCTAACCAATAAAAAAAAACCGCAAGCATGAAGCTCACGGCCTTTTAAACATCATGTATAACAATTACGTTTTATAATGTTCTGCGTCTCCGCAGCCAGCCGACAAGACCAACGCCGATACTGCCTAAGAGAATCGCGCCGGGCGCCGGAATCGGCGTAACTTCCAGTTTAGCCACGGCGAATTCACTTTTAGCGGTGGTACATCCCAAACCGCGCGGAACATAATATACGAGCCGGTCAACAAGTACGGGCGTGTCATATACAATCGTCAAGACCCCATCTCCTGTCGATGAAGTTGCAACAAGATCCTGAGTATAAACTAAGCTTCCATCAAGATAAAAGTTGACAGCCCCTCTCTCTATGCCTGGATACCAACCATCATCC
>JASFVS010000238.1:0-5032 GCA_050049715.1 Phycisphaerales bacterium | reverse complement strand
TATCAGGCACCCATTATCACAATCGTCGACTTCAACGATGATGGAAATATAGACGCTGATGACCTGATTATACTCATCGGGGCTTGGGGCCAGAATGAGCCGCTTTGTGACATTGGCCCAACTCCACTTGGTGATGGCATAGTAGATATGAAAGACCTTGAAGTATTTATGAGCTACTGGGAGAAGGAGAATATGCCGGAGGAGCCGGAAGGCGAAGAAAATGGTACAGAAATTCCAGAAGAAGATGAATAAAAACGTGACGATGGACTTAATGCGGAGGAAGTCACAGGACCAATGCGTTAGAGATGAGTTGATTAGAGGATTGCCCCGGTGAGATAAGTTTCACTATCTCACGAGGCAAATGAGTTGTTATTAGTAGTTTATTCTACCGGAGGCCAGCATGAGGTGTCTTACAGGCACGTAGATAAGAGCAGAATAGCATTTCTACCGTAGACCAGCATGAGAAACATACAGTGTTACGTAGTCTCGCAAGTCCCGTAAGGTATGCCTTATGGCAAGACGAAGTAAATATAAATGGTATCGAACGAAGGTAGAAATGTTATCCTCAAGCTGGGCGGAGGAACAGGTGAATGGAGTGAAAAATCGCATCCTATATGGGAAATCGAAAGTTAAAGTTTAAAGTGCAAAACCATAATGTAAAGTTCAAAATGAGATTTTATTTGTTGGCTTCCCTTCGTCCTGACCGTGTACACACGTAATTTCGAGGCCAGACCCATTCGACTCCGCTGCGCTTCGCTCAGGGTGACAGCGAGAGGACCGGCCTAACAGAGAGAATCGGTAGGGCAAGCCATCACTCTACGAACCTTTTAAATTATATCCATAAAGCTTTAATCGGTGGGCTTTAGCCCACCCTACGGATTAGGAACTGGATTCCGCATCAAGTGCGGAATGACAATTTATATAACATTTCTATCGTAGGCCGACATGAGCATCGTAAAGTGTCACGAAGACACGAAGTGGCGGAGTGATTAAAATTAGTGCGAACCGGAGGTAGAAATGCGGTGCGGGATCCGCGTTTATGTGGAGTGCTATTCAGCCGTAGAGCCGTTTTGGAGTGAGATGTTTACCTGACGGCGTTTGAATAAATCTATGTCCATCCATTTTTTGCTCTTGAATCTCCAGCGGTTTGCTATGCCTACGGCGATGATACTGACTGTGGCTGCGGACCAGGGGCCTATCGCTCCGAGAGAGGGGAAAAACCTGGCGGTGAGCCAGCCGCCAAGGCCTAATATTAATACCGCCCCGATGCCGGAGATAATCGCAAGCCATACCGTATCGCCGGCACCGCGTAAAGCGCCGCCGTAAATGACTCGTGAGGCGTGAAAAACCTGATATATAGCAGCGCAAATAAGTATGTTAACACCTACCTTGATGACTTCACTATCATACGACCAAAATACCATCAGGGTATTTCTAAATAAGTAAAAACAGATTCCAACCAGACCCATATAGGTCAAGGCAACTCTTAAACAGGTCCTGGTTTGTTTGATTGCGAGTTTTTTTCTGCCTCGGCCGATAGATTTACCCACGGCCGCTGTTAAGGCAGTGCTCAAGCCCACGACCGGCATGACGGAGATGTTCGTATATGCGAGCGCGGCGCTTGTTGCGGCCAAGGCTTCGGTGCCGAATCTCCCGATCAGGCCGAACAAAATCACACCCCAGAATGCAACGTTTACCATCAAACCTATTCCCGCGGGAAAACCGATTTTAAGTAAATCATACATTTTAGAGAAATCTATGTTTAGCGTTCGCCTCGACATAAAAGCAGAATTGATACCTGCGCTTAAGTAAACGGACATACTTACGGCAGCACTGATTGATACTCCAATGAAAGTTCCCCAGCCCGCTCCGGCGATGCCCATCGCAGGGAAGCCCAGCTTGCCGAAAATTAAAATATAGTTAGCGAAAATATTTACCGTTTGGCCGGTTAAAGTTGCAAACATTGTGACTATGGGTTTGTGTATGCCCATGAAGAATTGATTACTCGACCAGCTAAAAGCGATGGGAAGATGAGCAAGCAGCATAATACGAAGATATATTACTTCCAGCTCAACTACATCCGGCTCATGGCCCATTATTTTGAAAATCCGAGGCGCTACCGGCCACACAAGAAACGCAATAACCACGAAATAAGTAAAACCCATGTAAACGGCCTGCCAGAAATAATTCGAGCAGTCTCGCTTTTGGCCTCTTCCGAGATTTTGGCTTACGAAGGTATTGAGACTTCCCAGCGCACCCATAGCGAAGCCGCCGGGTACGAAACTGACGAAACCGGCGGGCATTATGGCCGCCAGTGCATCTGTTCCGAGCCGGGAAACCATGAATCTGTCCACAAACTGCATAATGGTGAAAGATATGGTCGAGACAATCATCGGGGCGGCCAGCTTCAGCATATATCTTAGAGAAGTCTCATCGATGGAGTCGTCGATTGTCAATGTCGGTTCGTCGGTCATTAAGAGTCCTGAATATACGGCTGAAGTTTTTTCAATAATATGTCGGCTGATATTCCTGAAATCCGGATGTTTTTAACCGGGCCGGTCTGGCCGGATATTATGCTTACATCGTTTTTTTTCACCGCAAGTTGTTTAGCTAAGAAGTTTAATAGACATTTATTGGCTTTTCCTTTTTCCGGCGGCGCAGCGACTCTGACTTTTAGCATACCATCAAGCAGGCCGGAAATACATGTTTTCCCACTGCTGCCGGGCACAACCTTGGCTGTAAAAACAACACTATCATCGTTAACCTGAATTTTCAAATCAGCCATAGGTCAGATTGTAGCCGCTGTGATGAATTGAAAGAAGAAAATTATGCAAGATAATAACTATATATTCTCTCTGAGGTTCACTCCGACTGCCAATTGTACGTATTTTTCAACTTGTTCGGCCAGCTCGCCTAATGAAGCAAGCTGAAAATCTTCGTAATGACCGGGGATAAGATCGCCGTCCATTGCTCTTTTGAAGACTCTGACGCGTATGATGGAAGGCTCATTGCCCGACTTGCTGAAATCGCTGTCCTTGTGCTCGGTAAGCTCAACGCGCCACTGCTCGCTAATGAAAACCATGCACTTGCCGGTAAAAACCGCCGTCGGGAAATAATCACATAATAACCTTAAAGTTTCCATCTGTAGCTCTGTAAAATGTTTGCCGGATTTTCATTGCTATTTTATCGTTTTCCCGGATTGATACCACGAATTTGTTGAGACTTTTTGTTTTTTATAAATCCCTACTCTAATAAAAGTGAGCCAACCAGTTCCCTGATATTTGCTATATTGTGATTAGTACAGTATTTTTTTATTCCATCGATGATTTTCACCGAGCAGGATGGGTCGAGAAAATTGGCCGTGCCTGCGGCCACCGCCGAGGCGCCGGCGATAATAAATTCTATGGCATCGGAGGCGTTTCTTATTCCTCCCATACCCAAAATCGGCGTGCCGCTTTCTTTAGTTACTTCGTTATAAACTTTATTTACCAGATAGACAGCGATGGGCTTTATTGCCGGGCCCGACAGTCCGCCTACCCTGTTTCCCAAGACAGGTTTGCGGGTTTCAATGTCAATTACCATAGAAGTGAATGTATTAATCAGGCTCAGCGCATCGGCGCCGGCTTCGACGGCTGCGCGGGCGATAACGCTGATGTCTGTAACGGCAGGGGGGAGCTTGACCATCAGAACTTTTTGCCCGGACGCGGCTTTTACGGCCTTCGTGATTTCTGTGACCTGCTGGGGGTCTGTTCCAAAACTTACGCCGCCTTTTTTGACGTTGGGGCAACTAATGTTAAGCTCAAAGCCTGCTATTGCGTTTTCAGAGGATAATCGCTGTGTCACGGCTACGTATTCATCAATTGTTTTGCCTGCTATATTGACGAAAACGGCAGCGCTTATTTTTTCGAGTACAGGAAGCTTTTCCTCGATGAATTTGTCTAACCCTATATTCGCCCAGCCAATCGCATTGAGCATTCCTGCATCCGTTTCAACAACTCTTGGTGAAGGGTTGCCTTTTCTCGGCTTGAGTGTGATGCTTTTGGTAATAAAACCGCCGAGGTTGTTGACATCCATAAAATCAGTCAGCTCATCGGCATATCCGCAGGTACCAGAAGCGGTGAACACGGGATTAGCCAGCTTAATACCTGCAAAATCGACTGTTATATCAATTTCTTCCGTCATTTTACTTTCGCAAGTTTTTTAATTGCATACTTGAGCACATCGTGGTGGTCGAAGGCCATATTTTCAGGAAGCTCTTCTATGTCGAACCAGCGGGCCTGGGCGGCATCGTCGCCAGCTTTTATTTTCGCCTGGTTTTCCTTTATTACACCCATAAAAACTATTGTAATCATTCTGCCTCTGGGGTCACGGCCAATTGTGCCGAAAGTATGCAATTGCTCCAAAGGCACATCCGTTAACCCCGTTTCCTCGGCCAGCTCCCTGACGACGGCGTCTTCCAGCTCTTCGTCCATTTCTATAAATCCGCCGGGCAGTGCCCACATGCCTTTATAAGGCTTGTTTCCCCGATTGATAAGCAACAGTTTAGTCCTGTCGCCTGAAAAGGCAAAGACAGCCGCATCGACAGTGACCATAGGCCTTGGCCAATCGTAAGTGTATTTGCCTTTTTTGTTCATAGAACTTTTTTTAATCAGCGTTCAACTGTCACAACCGCCGCGGAATAAGATGGAAGTTTGAAATTCACTGTTTGATTACTTCGTGTTACCTGCCCATGTTCGGGCTTTACCGCAGCAGGATTTGTTAACGAATTCATTGCACTTAGCGAACCTGGCGCGACTTTTTTCATAGAAGCTGTTCTAACCCTGAAGCTTTTATCAATTAATAAGCTTATGTCCATCTCCCTGTCGGTCGGATTCACCGCCTTGAAATAGACTTTTCTGCCAATCTGCGATTTTGTGGCGACAGCATTCAACTCTTTAGTGTCACCCTCAATGGCAATTCTGAGAGGGGCATAATGCTCCCGCCAGAGCTTCATAACAACGTAATTGGGGGCGGGGAACCAGCCTGTGTGGTC
>JASFVS010000237.1:0-5041 GCA_050049715.1 Phycisphaerales bacterium | reverse complement strand
CAGTGTCTGTACGAGTTTATTGAAAGGACCTGTATGGAAGACCAGCACAAAAACACATATAGGGATTAGCCATCCAGCAATGTAAAACAGGCTAATGCGAGTTAGGGCGGAACATTCCTCGGTATTAAAGATCGCTGTAATGCCTTTGTAAAAAAGATTATACCGAAGGATTAAGAATACTAAAATGACAGCAACAGTGTAGATCGGACGAATCAACCTGATAGAATTACTTTGTTTTTTCTGTTCAGATGATACATCAATTTTTTTCATAACAAATGAACCCTTCTGAATGCCTGTATCCAAACCTCATTATATAAGCCGACATTTTCTGTTTTAAATGGCGAACAAACATAATATTTTCAAAGGATGGATAATATCAAATCCAAGCTAATCCGCCATAAATTCCTGCAACCTCTTTCACGCTCCTGGTTTGTAGTTGAGTTCTTTTTTTAATAAGGACATTAGTACGGCAGTTGGGTTTCGGCCGGTGCTGGCTTCTTTTGCATAGCCCAGGACCCTTTCGAAAATTTGCTCATTGAATTTGCCTGTTGCGCAGCCTGCCATGAGCCAGTTTGTGATTTTGCGAAAGCAGGTGCGGTCGGACTGAGTTCTCGGACGGATGATGTTTGTCAGGGCGTGATTGAAGTTCAATGTCTGGATGTGCGTATACTTGGCAGGTATGGCTCGGAGCGAGTTCGAAGAAGAAAGAGATTGATTATTCGTATTCGAAATATATTTACTTTCTTTTTCGTTTACGTTTCTTTTCGTTTCGTTGGCTATAACGGCGTCAATGGCGTCGCTATGGCCGTGCCATCTTTTTTTGGCGCCTTTAAGTCCCGCCTTGCGCTGATGTTGTATGAATTTCTTTGCTTTTTTCAGTTCTTTTGTTACACGTTTATGTTTAACTATGCCGTTGCGCAGTTGAAACTTTTTTGAAATCTTTTGCCAGACATTTTCAAATTCTTCTGTAGTTTGGCAATGGCACAGATTACTCGGGGCCGGGGGATTGTATTCGCATTTGCCGCCGTTAATATTCAGCAGGCAAATCAGCGTGCAATATACCCCTCTTTCCGAAGGCGACATCATATTAAAATCAATGTCTGTCAGAAAGGCTTGGCTTTCTAATTGTACGAATCTAATCTTCATAAGAAATAACCTCATCATACGCACGCTCGATAAGCTCTCTGTCGGTTTTTGCTGGGTCGAAAAGAGTTGGTTTGGTCTTAAGCATATTTAGCAGTCTGTGTTCTGTTTCGGTCTGCTCTTCAATGCTTCCGTCGGCCATGATGTGCTTTATGTGAAAGTTGTCTCTGATATGTCTGCATATAAGAAATGTTCTATGGCATCGCAGAGGTTCTTTTTCCGCACACATTATGGCGATACGTTGTTTGGAGCTTTCCATGAACAATCGCTCTAATCCCTGTTTGAATTCCTCTCGATTTGCAATCAGCTTAAGATTTACCCGGCCATTCTCATAACAGGATTTGTCGTTAGGCTTTCCGCCTAATTCCCTGCCGAGAAATATGTACTCAATGTTGGCCGCCTTAAGACTCGCGGCCAGATTATCCTTATTGAACTGTGGGCAGTATCGGCTGTAAGGCGCCGAGCGAACGTCCGCCACGGCCGTGATTCTATGAGATTTGAGCAGGCTTATAAAAGCCTCTATGGTATGATTCGAGTGGCCGATTGTGTAAAGGGTGTTGCGTTTTGAATCAGCCATTTTGCCATCTCCTGAAATTGTTCGTCAGCCGTATGTTTTCAATAAGTAAAACCATCCGCTTAGTCAAATCTAATCTTCATTTTATCTTCTTATTTTGTAATCGATCTTTGCCGGGCCGTTAAATTCTTTTGTTACTATCACATCCGGCTGAAGGTCGAGCAGGATATCGTGATGGCTGGATGCGAGGATAAACGTTGTGCCGGTACGCTTTGCGAACTTGTGGATATGGTTCGAGATTACCATGGCGGTGATACGGTCGAGCCCGCAGCAGAATTCATCAGCGAAGACGAACTTCTTTTTGGCCGCAAGTGCCATTACCAGGCGAAAGCGATACTGCTCGCCTTCGCTGAGATTGCCGGGCTGATTGAGCATACAGAAGCAGTCGCCCAGTCCGGCCGTGCATAGAAGATTGAGAGCGGTTATTGAATCTTCTTCGATACAGTCGATTACGGCCTTGTCGCTCGGCAGCTCTATCCGGGCAAGGTTTATCCTGTCTGAAACGGAGATTGATTTTTCCAGCTCTTTTAGTAAGACGCTTTTGCCAGTTCCCGATGCGCCCGTGATGTAAACGATATCACCATCGTTGATGTCTATTTGGCATTTATGGTCGAAGGATTTTTCAATAAGCCTGTCAATCGTAAGGCCGAACATTCTGCAAACGAAGGTGACATTGTCCGTGACCGTCCCCTGCCAGTTAAAGCTTTTTGAAATACTGTATGTTGGCATTTTTCATATCTCCTTATATTCTTCGTTGTCTATTGTGTTATTTCCTCATCCTCTAAAACACTTTGTATCTTTTTCAGGGTCTTCCTGATGAAATATCTGGTCGTTTTCTGCTTTGTTGCTATCCTTCTGATTGATGTGCCTTTCATATAGAAATCCTTAGCCACACTCATCTGGAATTTTGTGAGCCTGCCTCGGTTACGAACGCATTGTATATACTTTTTGCTTGTGAGGCGTTTTGAAAGCTTGCGTATCTTCCGGCTGACTTGTGTTTCACTGACACCGAGCAGCCGGGCGATTTGGCGAATACTGATGCCGTTTTCCAGATACATTTTCATCAGCACCCTATCCCGCTCGTTCATAGTATCTAACCTGTATCGCAGCAGGTCGAACTGCTTGCGGTGTTGATTCCCTGCTTTTAGCGTTTTATAAGGGGTATTTGAATGTATCCGTTTCATTATTAATTTAGCCTATGTTAGATAAATACTAAACATTATATATATTTTCACAATTTAAACAACAATGTCAATTGTTTTGTTATCTTTTTTACAAAAATTTCGATATGCCGTGCATATTGTCACAATGGGCAATATGGCAGTTTTGGTAAAAAGGGGAAATCTCGGTCGTTAAGAGTAAGGATCAATTATTAAGGGCCTAGCAGTTTGAAATTAATGTGTATTATAGGACTTTGTGCTTGATGTTTACGGTGGATTTTGGTAAGGTATATTCTGGTTATCAAGTGGAGTGGTGAGAAAGCTGCTTTTATTTCACGCTTGGTTTTCTCTGAACGGATGCAAACTCCTGATGGATTATTTCTTGCCAGGGAAGGCGGCCAGGGACAGGACAGCGCTTTTTGTGCATAAGGACATTACCACAAGAGGTGCTTTTGCTTTACGTGTATGAGCAAAACGAAAGGAGGTTTGGGATGGTAGCGTTTTTCGATTTGCCGCTTTGCCGAATACGAAGGAAATGGTTTTTCAGAGTTCTCCCTGTATTGATATTACTGGTGTTGGGTAGTTGTGCCTTTGCAACTGTGGAGCTTACCGAATGGACCCTCGTTGACCCTTACCGAACGTGGAGATATACTAATCCAACTTCCGAGAGCGGCCGGCTGGATCTGGTTCAGGGTAGGGCTGAGGTGGGCCCTGGGTGGGTAGTCAGTGACATCGAAGTGCCGGAAGTCGCCAATATCAGTTTTACCGTCGAAGTCCAGGGTAGGCTGGACAGAAGGGATGATGACTTCGTCGGATTTTGCTTCGGGTACCAGGACAACGAGCATTTCTATCTTTTGGATTGGAAGAGGGAAGCGCAGGAGCATGACTGGGGTGATACGGTAGCGGTCAATGATGATATAGCCGAGGAGGGAATCAGGTTGCTAAGGGTCGACGGCTCCTGGACGCGGGATGGACTTTGGGGTGGTGCGGACGGTATAGGCGTTTCGACGCTGGCCGGCCCTGAAGGTGATGGGTGGCTGTTCGATCATCCGTATGAGTTCGAAATCAAGATGACCAACGAACGGATTATGGTGTCGCTCGATGGTGACGAGGTATTTAACTTAGCAGACGGCAGCTTCCGGGGTGGAACGATTTCCCTTTATGCCTTCAGTCAGGATGATGTTATTTTCAGCAATATAACTGTTGTACCTGAGCCGGCGAGCTTTTTGCTGCTTGGTTTGGGAGGTCTTGTTCTGTTAAGAAAACGACGCTGAATCTCTTTGCAGTATCCGGGAAAGCATTTCACTAACAATGTCTTAAGTGTTTGTAGGTTTCCCGTGAAGATGTTTTATATTAATGTCCGTGTGTACGAATTTATATGTATGAGAGCTTTCTTTGGCTACAGTGAGCACCGGTCAATCGGCTATGCGCGTTAAAAGGAATACCTGATAAAATAAGAAAGGGAACCTCAATTTATTTTATCGCATATCTGAGCCTAGTGGTGCTCTTGAAACACCTGTAATCCTGCAGCTTATGACATTTTCATATAAAAAACAGATTTTTTCTGTTGACATTTTTCTGCAGGGCTGATAAAAGAAGCGCGCTTGTGAAGGGTGGTGGAAACTTGGAGGTGCATTTCGTATTGAGTTTCCACCCATAGAAGGTTTATTACTTTAAAGCGGTCCATTGTGTAGATGGCGAAGTTCCGCAGGAGGCGCGTGTGCTGTCAGGGAGAAAAAAGGGCTGCTGGTGCAGCAGGTTCAGGGGGACCGCTTTGCCGCCCGCCGGATTGAGATTTTTGTGGAGGAAAGAACATGAGGAAATTGGCGGAAGCTGTAGTTGTTTGATTGTCTTTTCGAGTGGAATCTGTACGCCGTAGTGCGATAACCCTGCGCACTGTTAGATGCGGGTCTGCTGTTAAAATTAAGGATGTCAGGAAATATCAGGGAAGAAGGGAGGAATCAGACAAAATTATAAAGTTTAAATAAGGGAGTATTTTTAACGAGTTTTGTTTGAAAGCAGCTAAGGAGAGCATTATGAAAAAGATAATTACAATTATTCTCCTGGTCGTATCGGTGGCTGGAATAGCAAAAGCAGGTGTTACCATTAGCTTCCTTAATGCTGATGGTTTGGCCGGCGTTGATAGCCCTACGGCTCTGTGGTT
>JASFVS010000024.1:0-16208 GCA_050049715.1 Phycisphaerales bacterium | reverse complement strand
GAAAATGATAGGCAAGAAGATAAGACTTGAAAGAATAATCGACCGCAATTCCAGCCGGACCGTAATTATTCCGATGGACCACGGCGTAACGGTTGGCCCTATCGAAGGACTGGAGGATATGCGCACAGCTATCAGTAGCGTCGTTACCGGTGGTGCGAACGCTATACTTATGCACAAAGGCGTAGTTCGTGCAGGCCACAGGGGCACAGGCAAAGATGTCGGACTGATTGTTCACCTTTCCGGCGGAACTTCACTCAGTCCAGACCCCAATGCAAAGGTGATTGTCTGCACTGTCGAAGAGGCAATCCAGCTTGGTGCCGATGCCGTCTCTGTTCATATCAATCTTGGCGCTGAAACCGACAAGGAAATGCTCCGGCAGTTGGGATATATCGGTCAGGATTGCCTTGAATGGCAGATGCCGCTTGTCGCGATGATGTACACTCGCGGTGCCAAGATAAAAGATGAATACGATGTCAAAAATGTCAAGCACGCCGCCAGAGTCGGGGCCGAATTAGGCGCCGATATCGTTAAGGTGGTCTATACCGGCAGCGTCGATAGTTTCAAAGAAGTGGTTCAGGGTTGTCCGGTGCCCGTCGTCATTGCTGGCGGACCGAAAATGAACAGTGACAGGGATATCTTTAAAATGGTGGAAGGCGCCCTTGAAGCCGGTGCGGCAGGAGTTTCTATTGGACGAAATGCCTTCCAGCACAAGAATCCGGCCAAAATGGTTCAAGCCCTGTCAAAAATGGTTCACAAAAACGCAACTGTTGAAGATGCGGTCAAAGTATTGAAAAGCTGAGTCTGTAAGTTTTCCACTAATAAAATAAGGATAGGCGGCTTTTTTGCCGCCTGTCCTTTCAATTCTCTGTTTATTGTAGTCCGTATTAATCTACTCTTTTACCCATTGCTTCTCTTGCACCCCTTTCGGTGATGAACTCACCCTTGAGGTCTTTTCCATCCAGCTTACCCTTAAATTCCATCTGGAACTCACGGTCCCGCCATCTCATTGTAATCTTAAAGCTCACGTTATCTCCATCTACCTTGAGGTCCGTAATGGGTGTTTCATTGTCACGAATCGTGTAAGTCCCGGTCATATCTTTTTTGATTTTCAGCGTGCTCGTTCGCGTACCTCGTGGTGTTTCTCTTGTGAACTCCCATGTACCGGCCAGAGGCACTGCCTTCATAGCTTTCTCGACTTTCTTGCCCACGATGTCGCTGGTACCCATGTCTGAGCTCATCTCGCCCTTGATTGTATTTCCTTCCAGTTTTCCTTTGAATTCCGTCTCGAAAGTTTGGTCTCCGAAACCCATTTCGAGTGTGAAGGTAACCTGGTCGCCTTCGATTTTGAGGTTCTTCATAGGTATCTCGCCGCCGAACATCTCGTACCTGCCGGTAAGGTCTCCGTCAATTCTCATCATACCCGGCCGGGTGCCCCAGTCTGAATCTATTGTAAGTTCCCATTTTCCGATTATTGCTGCGCCAACGCGTTTGCCTTTTACCTCTAATTCTCCCATGTCACTTTGCATAGTTCCACTTATCTTATTGCCTTTGGCCGTAAGCTCACAGGTTGTTTGAAACTCGAAGTCCTGGAATTTAGTGTCTCGGGTAAGTGCAAGTTTTCCGTCTTTTAATTTAACGTTCGATAGAGCGTTCTCGCTTTCTGTCTCATTCCATTTAGCATCTATTGTACCGTCCGGTTTTTGCGAGACTGACAGTTTTGCATTGATTACCCTCTCGTCGACATCGAAGCTGATGTCCCATACACCTAAAATGGGCGGCTTTGGTTTTCTTCGGCTGCCGTTAGCGGAAAAGTCACCCCGGTCGCTCGACATTGTGCCTGTGATTTTACCGTCTTTAAGGGTTCCTTCGTAATCCATTGTAAACTCTTGGTCACCGAATCTGATTGTGCGCACGAAGGTAAGCTTTCCATCCTTGAATTTGACATCGGACAGGTCTTGAGAGCCCCACTTGCCCGAAAGTGCTCCATCTGCATTTTTGGAGATGGTAAGCGTTGCGAAGCTTTCCCGGCCGCCGAAGTCCATCTTCATCTCCCATTCGCCTGTTATGTCACCAGCACGGACAAATGATGTCTGCGCCAGTAGAATAAGACAGGCAATGACAATAAACTTTACACCTGTTTTGTTAATTAATTTGTGAATCATAATAGACCTCCTAAAAATGTTTCTCCCGAGTCGTCACTGTTCAACTGTAGAACTGGACTTGTGAAAATTAATGATACTCTAAACCGGGAGAAAAGACAACGATTTTTTAAAAGAAATAGCATACCGACGGAGATACAGCTTGCTGATATTGCTAATATAACGCCTTGCTTAATTTGAACTTATGGTTATAGCCGTTTTTGATAGAGAAATTGTTACTCTTTGAAAAAAACTGCATTACGTATAGTTTTCAGTATAGTTGAATAGACGTCACTAAATTTTAAGTTTTGCCCGCATTTTTTCTGTCTTTTCCTTAAGTTGCGGATGCTTTGTCCACATCTCCTTATCGCAGGTAGGAAAGTCATCACAATGTGCACAGGTCGGTAAGTCTCTTGCTATGGCGCATTTCTTCGCTTCACAATTAAAGAGCGCATTCTCCGACTTACACCCGTCACAGTAAACTTTTTCCACATCCATTTTCCATTCTTCCGCTACTTTGGCTCTTAGCTTTTCGTCGTTGTTCTTTGTTGCGATATAGACATTGCACTTATCGCACTCCAGACAGCAGTAAGCCATCATAGCTAATTCATCTTCGGCTAATTTGTCTTTTTTATGAACCATACCTGATGGAGAGCATGACAGGCCCGCTTGGCACAGGGCGAACCCAATACCTGCGCAAACGCCTGATTTCAGAAAGTTTCTTCTGTTGTGTTCGGTGCTTTCGATTTTTAACTGAGAGTGTTTATTACATTTCATTATGTTGCTCCTTATCTTGATATTAGTTAAAGGAAGTCTTGATACAATCCACTATCTTACAATGTAATATTGATATCCCAGTTTGTTATTATCTGTTTCGATTAAATTATAATTTGTTTCGTTGTTGGCTAAAAAGTGTTTGACAGTGTGGGAGTATTGGCATTTAATCTTGTCCGGATATGGCAGGTGCAAGAGGGAATGAAATGCTTTCACAGGCAATAAAATTTTAACGAAGGATACGCTCAATGAAGAGATTTTGGGTAAATGTCGTTCCGTACAACAAAGAAATCGCTATTGCGGCACTTGAAAGCGGGGCTGAGGCGGTCGTCCTGCCGGATGGCCAGAGTGAAACTGTCCGTCAGTTCGGCAAGATTAAAACCGTCGAAAAAGACGGCGATATCCGCCCTGCCGCAGATGTTGAATTCATCGATATTGCCTCCAAAGAGGACGAAGACAAAGCCGCTACTGTATCATCCGAGAAAATTGTTGTCCTTAGAATGCTCGATTGGACGATTATTCCCATAGAGAATCTTCTGGCCCGTCGGGGTAAAAATATTATGGTCCAGGTCGAAAATAGCGAACAGGCCAGACTTATGGTCGAGATACTGGAAAAAGGCGTTGACGGTGTAGTGTTGAATACTACTGATGTGAACGAGCTAAAAAAGACCGCTGAAATAATCCAGGGCATAAGCGAAAAAATAACCCTTGTAACAGCCACCGTCACAGCCACTAAACAATTAGGTATGGGTGACAGGGCCTGTCTCGATACCTGCACACAGATGACTTTAGGTGAGGGTATGCTCGTTGGCAATACCGCTTCGGGTTTCTTTTTAATACATTCCGAGTCCATTGATAATCCTTACGTTGCATCCCGGCCGTTCCGCGTCAACGCCGGAGCGGTACACGCATATACATTGGCGCCGGGCGGAAAAACGAAATACTTGGCCGACTTAAAAGCCGGTGACGAGGTATTAATCGTGGATTTCCAGTGTAAAAGTCAGACTGCTTATCTGGGCAGAAATAAAATAGAAAAAAGACCTATGATGCTTATCGAAGCTGAAACTCAGGATATGCCGATAAGTTTGGTCTTACAAAACGCCGAGACCATTCGACTGGTCAGCCCGGACGGCAAGGCGGTCTCGGTTACCACGTTGAAACCGGGCGATAAAGTCTTGGGTCATATCGAAAAGGCAGGCAGGCATTTCGGTATGCAGGTTGATGAAACACTGATTGAAAGGTAATGGAATGGTTTGGTTAGGTCATTTAATCAGTATAATTTTAGCTGTTTTACTTGGGGCGGCAATAGGACTTGAAAGAGAGCTTAGCGGCAAAGCCGCCGGTTTGAGAACGAATATATTAATATGCCTTGGCGCAGCGGTCTTTACGATAATCTCATTGGAATTGGCCTCTGGAACTGGTGACTCGATTGCGAGGATAGCCGCTCAGATTGTTACCGGCGTAGGCTTTTTGGGCGCCGGTGCCGTCATTCAGGACAGGCGTGGTGTACACGGTCTGACCACAGCCGCTACTATCTGGCTCGTTGCGAGTATTGGAATGGCGTGCGGGGCCCGTTACCACGGCCTGGCGATTACATCGACGGTTATTGCAATTATTGTTCTCGTTGGTCTCTTAAAGCTGTCCAAGCCTTTGGAACGTTATGTAGCAAAACATAAACCGGAAACTGTTCCCGAGGACCAGCAGGAAGAACGAAGATCCGCCTTGTAGCGGAAATTGGACTTATCTTTTGCATTAGCGGATTTTTGGTAGATTCCTCTTCTGACCTCCTTAAAGTGATTTTTTGCACTATATTTGAATTACACTCCGAACAGCGGTTAAAATGACATCGGATTTATTCTTGGCGCTGTTGGCTTGGTTGGATAGAATCCACACGAGGAATATTATTGGGGCGTTGTTATTGAAGTAAGGGTCTTTGCCCCTTGTGATTAAGCATTGTCATCGGAGGTAAGGAACAATACTGGCTATCAGGAGAAAAAAATGCAATTCTTAATCAGGAAAAAAATACAAATATGCCCGAAGACCGGCAGACGTCTCGACCGTAACGATAAACGTCACTGGTTAATCTGGATATTTCCCATAGCCGGCTTGTTATCACTTATATGGTTTTTAATCCGCGTAATACCGAAACCTTCACGTGCAACTTATCCGTGTCAGCGCCTTGCTTTTCCGTTGGCTTCAGGATTCATAACCTGGCTTTTAGGCCTTTTCGCATCGACAATCGCTTTTAGAAAAGCGAAGCTCCATTTTACATCAAAGCGGTTTGTAGTAGGTTTATTGTGTATTGCCGTAAGCATCGGTGCCCTGTGGGTGTCGTTAGGCGCTACGAGCGATAAGTTGGTATTGGCCCGGCCGCAGCCTGCCAACGAGCCGATTGGAGTTGCGAAAGGTATTTATCCCGGCCGGGTTATCTGGGTGCACGACCCTGAAGCGACGGACTGGGAAGGTCCCGGAGATGGCCACTGGTGGCAGCCGGAGCATACGAATCAGGATGTTTGTGACAGGATGATGTCGAAAGCTGTTCAAACCCTGACTAAAGAGACATCCGATGTCGCTGCGTGGGATATGATTTTCCGTTACCACAACAAAAATCATGATAAAGGCAATGTTGGCTACAAACCGGGGGAAAAGATTGTTATTAAGGTCAACTTTGTCGGTTTTATATTTACACACGGAGGGGTCAATCCTGACAATTACAATTTGGAAAACTGGAGGGATTATATGAATACCTCTCCGCAGATGATTACCGCCTTGCTGGGGCAGCTCACAAAAACCGTTGGCGTTAAGCAATCCGATATTTCTATTGGAGACAGCCTTGCGTATTTTGCCAATGAGTATTATGAAGTTTTACATAAAGAGTTCCCGAATGTTCGTTATCTGGATTATGCAGGTAAGTTTAATCGGGTTAAAATGAATCAGTCTTCCGTGCCGCTTTACTGGAGCTGCCGGCCTGAAGGCTGCAAGCAGGACTATGTCCCCGAATCTTTTGCTCAGGCCGAGTACATAATTAACCTGGCGAATCTAAAGGCCCATACCGGCGCGGGCATAACACTTTGCGCTAAAAACCACTATGGTTCTTTAATTAGATGGCCGGCGCAGGAAGGTTATTATAGTATGCACTCGGACGCTTTTTCCAAAGAAACGGGAATATACAGAAATCTCGTGGACCTGATGGGACATGCACACATCGGAGGCAAGACCGTATTATACCTGATTGATGGTCTTTACTCGGGAATACATCCGAAAGACAAGACGCCGCGTAGATGGAAATCCCCTCCGTTCAATGGTGACTGGACTTCGAGCCTTTTAGTATCACAGGACCCTGTCGCTATCGATTCGGTTGGCTTTGATTTTCTCCATTCCGAGTACGAGGACTATCCGAGAAATTCCGGCGTGGACGATTATCTGCACGAGGCTGCTCTGGCAAACGACCCGCCTTCGAAAACATTTTACGATCCTGACCATCCCGGCAACGTCCGCAGATTATCCAGCCTCGGTGTTCACGAGCACTGGAACAACCCGATGGATAAGAAGTATTCCCGTAATTTGGGGACAGCGCAGGGTATTGAGCTGGTAGCTGTGACAAAATCTGATGCTGAAAAACAAGGCATTATAGCGCCGGGTGCGAAAGTTGTAAAACTTGCCGGCGGTTTTAAATTTACCGAAGGCCCGGCCGTTGATGCTCAGGGCAATGTCTTTTTCACCGACCAGCCGAACAATCGAATTCACAAATGGTCGGTGGACGGTAAGCTCTCAATCTTCCACGACAGCCCCGGAAGAGCGAACGGCCTTTATTTCGATAAAAAAGGCAACCTGCTTGCTTGTGCAGACCTGAATAATGAGTTATGGCAGATTGATACCAAAGGCAATGTCATGGTGCTTATAAAGGATTATAAAGGCAATAAACTAAACGGCCCTAACGACCTCTGGGAAGACCCAAAAGGCGGAATTTACTTTACCGACCCTTTCTATAAAAGACCTTACTGGAACAGAGGCCCTATGGAGCAAGACGGCCAGCACGTGTATTATCTCAGCCCTGACCGAAAAAAACTAATTCGGGTCACAAATGACCTTGTCCAGCCAAACGGCATCATAGGCACTCCCGACGGCAAGCTTCTTTACGTTGCTGATATTGGTGACAGGAAGACTTACGTGTATAAAATCAGCTCCGATGCCACATTGTCGAATAAAAAGCTTTTCTGTTCGATGGGCTCTGATGGCATGAGTATCGATAACGAAGGTAATGTTTACCTGACCGGCAGAGGTGTCACGGTTTTCAACCCGGCCGGTGAAAAAATTGAGCATATCCCCATTGAAGAAAGATGGACGGCAAACGTATGTTTCGGCGGCAAAGACAGACATACTCTTTTTATCACCGCCCAGACCTCGCTCTACTCGCTGCGAATGCGCGTTAAGGGCGTACGATGAAATATTAAATGTTTTGCAATAAACTTACTTTATGAGTAATTCTCAAAGCGAAAGGAGATTCCGATGAAGAGAAAATTATATAGGTTAATTATACTTTTATTAATGGTTCTGGTTACAGGCCGAAGTGCCGGGGCGGCGAGTGTCGTCGCGCAGGGCGCAGAAGTAAAAAAACTTGCAGACGGTTTTATGTTCACCGAAGGCCCCGCCGCTGATGCACAGGGAAATATCTTCTTCACCGATATCCCGAATAACCGAATCCATAAATGGTCAATGGATGGCGAACTCTCGACTTATCGTGAAAACACAGGCGGCGCGAACGGCCTTTATTTCGACAAGAAGGGAAATCTGCTGGCTTGTGAAGGCCGCCGAAGGCGGTTGGTTTCTATTGACCCGCAGGGCAATCTGACCATACTCGCCGATAAGTACGATAACAAGCAATTTAACAGTCTTAATGACCTTTGGATTGACCCGAAAGGAGGCTTCTACTTTACCGACCCTTGCTATGGAAACAGGGAAAGTATGGAGCAGGATGGAGAGCATGTCTATTATCTTTCTCCCGACCACAAAAAAGTCACCCGTGTAGCTGATGACCTGATTAGGCCGAATGGAATAATAGGCACACCTGATGGTAAGCTACTTTACGTGGCCGACCATGGCGGTGGTAAAACCTTCGTATATACCATCAATAAAGATGGCACATTATCGAACAAAAGGCTTTTTGCTCCGGAAGGTTCCGATGGAATGACTATAGATAACGAGGGTAATATTTACCTGACGACCAGTGTTGTGGCGGTCTATAATAAAAATGGAGATAAAATCGAGACAATTAGTGTTCCTGAAAGACCGGCCAATGTCTGTTTTGGCGGCAAAGACAACAAAACTCTTTTCATCACGGCTCGTTCTTCTCTCTATTCACTGCGTATGCGTGTTAAAGCCGCCGGCAAAACCCGCTCAGAATATGGATTTGAAGAAGATTCTATCGAAACCAGCGCTGGTGAGTTGTTGATTGATTTCATCGGGCACGGAACTTTACTGTTTACCTTCGATGGCAAAGTTATTCACGTTGACCCTGTGGGCAGAGAAGCCGACTATAGTAAAATGCCCAGGGCGGATTTGATTCTTATCACGCACGAGCATGGCGACCACCTCGATGCCGATGCTATAAAAACTATCCGAAAAGAAGATACGCAGATTGTATTGACCAAAACCTGCGCATCGATGGTATCCGGCGGTATAGTAATGCAAGATGGAGATGTGCAGACCGTCCTAGGAATAAAAATCGAGGCCGTGCCCGCATACAATATTGTAAATATGCGGTCGCCTGGAAATCCTTTCCATCCCAAAGGGCGGGGTAACGGCTATGTAATTACTTTTGGTGATAAGAGAGTATATGTGGCCGGCGATACTGAAAACACGCCGGAGATGAAACAGCTCAGGAATATCGATATTGCTTTCTTGCCTATGAATTTGCCTTACACGATGACGCCGGAAATGGTTGCGGATGCGGCAAAGGCGTTTAAGCCTAAGATTCTCTATCCCTATCACTACGGACGAACAAATCCGAAAAAACTTGCTAATTTGCTGAAGGATGCGAAGGATATTGAAGTTCGTATCCGCGATATGAGATAAAGCGGTAAAAACTCCTGAACTTGCGGCTTAACTTTTAACGGATAGGAACTATATAAAAATGCCCAAAACGAAAATCATCGCTACGTTAGGCCCTGCCAGCGGCAGCTACACCGTCCTGCGAAAAATGTTTACTGCCGGTCTGGATGTTGTCAGACTGAATTTTTCGCACGGTGGTTATAAACAGCATCTTGAATACATTAAGCTTGTCCGCCGGATAAACAAAAAGTACAGGCGACATATTCGTATAATGCAGGATTTGGAAGGTTTCCGAATAAGGGTCGGGCGGTTCAAAGGTCCTAAAGCCAGGTTGTTGAGAAATCACACTGTCGTATGGCTGACTAATGATGAGCAGGCATTCGGACCAAGGACAATACCGTTTGATTACGATGGAGATTTAAAAAGGATACGGCCGGGAAAAAGAATATATATTGACGATGGAAATATAAGTCTTCGAGTTAAGAGCACATCCACTAAGAGCATAAAAGCTGTGGTTACCGAGGGTGGTATCCTTAAGGAAAGAAAAGGCATTAATATTCCTGATTCCAACCTTGAATTTGAGGGTATAACCGGAAAAGATAAAAAAGACATCGAATTTGGTGTAAAAAACAAAGTCGATTATATTGCTTTATCGTTTGTGCGCGATGAAAAAGATGTTCACGAGGCCGCTGAGCTAATTAAGCCGGGCCTGCCCAAATGCAAGGTCGTGGCAAAAATTGAGAACAAGCAGGCGATAGCGAACATAGATGAAATAATTAACGCCGCCGATGGAATAATGATAGCTCGTGGTGATATGGGTGTTGCTATACCTGTATATGAGGTCCCTATAATCCAGAAACGCATAATAAAAAAATGTAACGCCGCAGGAAAGTTCGTAATCACCGCCACACAGATGCTCGAACACATGACTGAGCACAGCAGGCCGACGCGTGCCGAAGTCACCGACGTTGCCAACGCTATCCTGGATGGCACCGATTTTGTTATGCTTTCGGCTGAAACCGCCGTTGGCCTTTATCCTTATCGGTCTGTTCTGATGATGAACGAAGTCATTAAATTCACGGAAAAATCTGCGGATGTATGATTGCGTTGTAAATCAGCGGGAAGATATTGGTGACCTGTGTGCCGGAATGGTGGTTCAGCCGTCAGGCCTTAGAGAAGAATATACCCTTATTAATTCTGGTTGTTGAGTAGTTTTACGAAGTCCTCTGCCTTCAGTTCATCCAGACTATCTACGACAATATCTGCTGCTTTTAAATCTGCTCTGTCTCTGGTAGTTGTAACCGCCACGACTTTCATCATCGCGGCCTTACCCGCTTCGATTCCCTGAACGGCATCCTCAACAACAACGCATTGGCCGGGTGAAAGTGCTAATTTCTCAGCGGCTTTAAGGAATGTATCCGGAGCGGGCTTACCTTTCTCTACATCTTTGTCTGTAACACAGGTATCGAAGTGATTCTGTAAGTTCAAGTGCTCTAAAACAAGCTCCAGATTTGCCTTTGGTGCGGAAGAGCCGATCGCCAATAAAAATCCACTATCTTTCAAATCGTTGAGCAGCTTACTTACTCCGGGGAGTAATGCCAACTTGTCTGAGATAATTTCACGATAACGATTTTCCTTCCACTCCGATAATCTGTCGATTTCTTCACCGGCTATATCCCGTCCGGCCAGCATTGGAATTATTTGATAATTTTGCATGCCGAAAGTACTGTAAAAGAACTCATCCGACATATCGAAGCTTTCTTTTTCCGCCAGGTCCCGCCATGCCTGTTTATGTGCCCAGCCCGTATCGACCAGCACTCCATCCAAATCGAAAATAACTCCCATTTTGCCGTTAACTGACGTCATATATTACACAGTCCTTTCTTCTTGGAATAAAAGGGTTAATAATAAAAAACTCATCGGGATTAATCAAGTAATATGATGTGCAATAACCTTGTGGGCGTGTTATTGTAATGTAACTGCGCTGTTTATTCGAAAGATGATGAGATTTATTCGTTACTATTGAGCAATTTGAGAGCTTCTTCTGGCGTTAAGTTGCCTTGAGTATTAAGCGAAGTTTCGTCATCTTCGACAAGCTGATTGCCGGTATTACTTGACATTTCAGTAGCCATGATTAATGAAAAGTCGTCAAACTCGATACCCATAGCGCTTTCTATTTCTGATTCGATGGCCGCCGTAGCATCTTCTATGCGTGTACGCTGTTTATTGAGATATTCGTTGTATTCGTTGAGTTCATACATTGCTTTAAGAACGTTGGACGATGCTGTTTTGCTGTCGGTCGAAATATCCAGCCCCTCGGCGTTGAAGCTCAAATCCTTTGCGAAAATATCTGTTTTTGAACCGTCCCCTATGGGGATTGATATACTCTCGCCGGCGTCGGTGAATATTTTGTTATTCTCAATTTTGGTGTTTTTTGCTGTTTTGTTTATCTCTTTTGCAAGGTTCTTAAATTCCTTTTGCATCTCCTCTTTTTGCACCTGCGAGTAATCCGGGCTGCTGGCTTTTGTAGCCAATTCTTCCATTTCTGATAGTTTGTCGGCAATGCCGCTCGTGGCATTGGTAAGTGTTTGGATTGTGGAAACGGCGGTATTTGCTTCTCTGGCGCTTTGACGAATATCTGCGGTATTGCCTTGCAGCATCTCCCGGATTATTGCTACGGACTCGTTATGGCTCGAATTCTTTCTTGCTTTTTCACTGCTGTAAGTGCCCTTAACAGCATACGCACCGTAACTGGAGTCCAGAACGTTTTTAATATCGTACTCGGACATCTTACATTACCCCCAAAGACTTGCGATACTACCCCTTAACAGAGATGACAAATAAAATATAGTAAAATGTTGACGACAAGCAAAATATTTCCGTAAAATTTTTACAAGCCGTCTTTTCAATGCTGCCGAACGAACTTTTTTCGGACACATACGGAACCGAAGTCCGAATAATATAAGCCGCAGAAACAGCAATCCGGTATCAATTCTGCGATCTCTAATTAACTAATTCGTGCTCTGTAGAAAAGCCCTCTGGTTGTCAACGCTGACGGTAGTTTTTGGTATCGAAGTTGGTCTTCATTAGCCGGCGGTAGTAAGTTTTCGGCAAGCCTCGCGCACGTCGGGCAATTAGCGGGAGTATGGTGGTTTTGAGTTCAGTGTTTCTCTGGCTTTTCTACAGAGCATCTTTTAAATATAGTTTGTGAAAGCTTTAGATTCAATAAACATTTACTTAACTAAATAGTAACATTTAGACGTTGGGTAAATTGCCAGTATCCCCATTTATGCCTTTCGCTCAGGTTTTATTTATGTACTCGCTGATTTGGTTGAGATATATGGTCAACAGTGCGAATCCCTGCATTGATTTGCGGTATTCGGAGTTTCTCAGCATTCGAATTATCCGTTTCATAGAACCTCTGTTCAGCATATCATTACGATGATGTGTCATAAACAGCAGCAGGTTTATCAAATATTTGAGATAATAGGCTTTACCGCGCACCAACACGGTGTTTTTAGATGCGTAAGGGATATCGATATACTCCGTAAAAGCCTGTGAAATGGTATCTCTGTGAAAAGTTGAATCCACGAATATATCACCACTTATAGAAGTCAGAAAATCGAATACTTCCTTGTCGAGATAAGGAGTATATAAATAATCGACTCCATTACACAGCGCAAATGGACAAAGAGCTATTGAACGACGAGTAC
Organism: Phycisphaerales bacterium; assembly: GCA_050049715.1. Taxonomy (GTDB): domain Bacteria; phylum Planctomycetota; class Phycisphaerae; order Sedimentisphaerales; family Anaerobacaceae; genus NIOZ-UU13. The sequence continues at coordinate 3,532 of JASFVS010000024.1, read as the reverse complement.
GATTCCAGAAATAAAAACTCGAAACGGGATTCGGGGCGTAAGTATGATTCTGCAATTCTTCGGCAAGCTTGGCAACGGCTTTTTCTCTTTTCATATCCTTCATTATGTCCGGCTTAATCAGCTCCTGCAGTAAAATTTCTTTTTTTTCAGGCATTAAATGCTCCGCAAGTAACTCATATTTGCCTTGCCTGAATAAGCCAAGCTTATTTTTATCTACAAACAAACCTGCTGAGAGTATATCTCCCCCTATGCCTTCATAAGCGGTATGAATATTCTGTGACCGCATATAATCACCGAGACTAAGATACCAGGCATGCTCCAGAGCCGAAAAGCTTATCAATTCATTCTTACGTTGCTCCAATTTAAATCTAGGTTGAGGTAGCCTGATTACAGTATGTGAAAGGTGAAAACGCTCAGCCAGCATCTTGGCGACTTCTACATCAGACTCAGAAGTCGAAGGATGTCCGTTCGAGGTCAGGCATTCATCGGGCTTAATTCCGTTTCGCAGCAGTTCAAAAAGTATATGTCGTGAATCTTGCCCACCGCTTAAAGGTAAAAGACAAGGATATTTCCTGATGATGCGTTTTCTGATAGCACTTCGGAAATGTTCGATATATCCCTCTATCGCTTGGTCTCTGGATATATTTTGATGTTTGCAGGCTGGCCTTTGCTTTTCGAGAACCAGATTACCATCTTCCCATGTACAGTTTTTGATTGAATCCATCGCTCGAATATAGCGGAAAGGAGTCTCATCTTTAATAAAGTGACCCAGACGCAGAAATACTCCAAGTGCTTCTGTATCCAGCTGTGCGGGTGCTCCACATTTGAGTAGCTCAGGTATGGATGTAGATATTCCAAATAACGTCGGAGTATGAATGTAAAAAAGCGGAAACATACCGTAACGGTCATTCATAATACGCAAGGAGCTTCCATCCCATTCCCATTGAGCAAAGATACCATCGGGTTTCTCTGAGCCGGGTGCTTCTATTTTATGACCGACAAAACAACTTGCCTGCCCTTGCGTAAGCCATGAATCATTTTGTTTATAAATAAAAAAATATGGAAACATATTAATCATGTTTTCAAGATATCACTGATATGATAAAAACGACTATCCGTGTCTTCCACCATTTGGTAAACCCGACCATCAGGCTTGCGAATCTCAATATAACAGTTATTTCTAATGACACGGACAAGCTTAAAGCTATCTTTGTTTGTTGCCTGTGCATATGTTACTACAGTATTCATTCCTTTTACAAAATGTGACCGGCACCAGGGTATAATTGTTTCTTTATTAATAACGCATTTTTTTGCTGACAGTTTTTTACAGCCGTAAGTTGCTTTTGTACCGGAAATCACGGTCAGTCTGGATATATAGCCGGGAGTGTGTATTTCCATACTTTCATCCTGTTGCACTCTTCGCACAAGTTTTTCCTCAGGCAGCGCAAAGCCGCTGTAAACAAAATTCATCCTTACCGGTGACTCTATCTTGTGTATCAGGCAATAGCCCTGGTCAAATGGAACCATCGTTGTGTATGCTTTCAGACCGTTTATTGATGATACGCCCCATTCGATTTGGAATACATCATCAATGACCGCCCAATGAATGATTCTGTCTCTTATTTTCTTTCTGCATTTATGTAACAATATCAAAGCATTGCTGACGTATGTGGAGTCTAAGACTATGGGGAAGGTATTGGAATATGCAAATGCATTATATTTGCGTTTATCCCACTTCGTAGTAAATATCGTTCCGTTAAGCATGAAAATCTCATCCGAACCGTTGCTTTCTATGCATATCGGAATTGACTTAAGGACAATCTTTTTGCTATGTTCGCAATCTTTTCCGGAATCTTTTTTTTGCCAGAATGGGTGTGAATCTTCGAGAAGCAGAACGGAGAACGCTTTCAAAGCCCAGTAACTGCTGCCGATGCCGCAATAACCTTCAAGCGCTCCGCGTATTGGTTGAAGATAACTAGGAGACAGAAGTCCCCTGTAATCAAGCGAACCCCGGCGCAAAAAAAGGTTAATCGTGCCGCTCAATTTTGCATTTACACACGGATACTTTTCCCGCCCAATGACTCCAAGTTTTATACCTAAACATAAACTTGCCATATTGGCAAACCGATGGGCCATAGATCTGCCCCAGAAAAGGGGTAACGAATTTTTTCTGAAGAAGTTCAAAAAGTTTTCACAGAATATTCCGAGATGGCTTTTGACAGTTTCTTTTATGTCGTTGTAACGGTCATCGGCTAAAAGGCAAAACAAAGGGCCATAATAATGGTAGGTACAGCCATTATATTCATCGAATGCATTATTGTCGGAAGACCCTCGGTCATTATACCAGCCGTCACCACGATAAAGAGTACTGATTTTGTGGTATAGTCTGCAAATATTTACTCGATGGTCAGTTCCTTCAAACTGTTCCAGGAAAAAATAGTGAAATAATCTAAACCACATCCAGTTGTTAAAATAAGTTTCATGCTTTGCCGTTTGTTTGATATATGAGATTATATTTTGCTTTTCTTTTCTTGTAAAATTTTCCCAGAATATCTTTCTGTGAAGCAAAAGACCGATTGTAAGAGATGCGTTCTCAACAATTCGCTGCTCATTTAACTTTCCCCAGTAGTATGAAGATTCCGGGTTTGTTCCCTTGCGAATGCTTTCGCAATACGGACTCGATATTTCCGGAACATCGCCATCCAGAAGCAAATATACCGCACCTATAAAAGAACGGGCTATCAGTTCGTAAATGTCACAAGGTAATCTATTATAGCTATAATTATAGCTCAAGGCAGGGCGAAAATAATGTTTCTTTTCATCATACAGCCGTGAAATCACGTTCATAACCAGAAACTCAGCCAGGTCCCTGTACGAATTTCGTGTTCCGTCCAGAGCAGGAATCTGCTCCCTGTACGGACTATTTATAAAGGAATATAGTCGACTGTGAACTCCATTGCGAAGGGTATACAGAAACTTCTGGCGTATGATATCCGGCTGCCTGATACACCGGCTGAATTGTTCTTTTAATGGTTTCACTTGATGCTAAACACTAATATGTTAATCTTTTTTAAAAACCCCCGTCGCGGAAGTTAAACTTGCTGCGAGGTTTCTGCAGGAACTTTACCTTCCATTATCTTCTTAACCTTTTTAGCCCAGCAATTCCAGTTGGCATGCTCTTCATAGAAATTCCTGGCACCCAAACAATATTTTTTATATCTCTCAATGTCGTAATAAATATCTTTTACAGCTGAGGCAAATTCTGAGGCATCTTCGAACCTATCAATCAAGATACCGTTCAACCCATTATGAACAACGTCTGGTATGCCTCCCGTATTGGAGGCAATAATCGGTATTCCGAAGGCACAAGCTTCCAGACCTACGATGCCAAACGCTTCTGCTCTGCTGGGCATCAAAAAAAAACTGGCCTGTTTGTAAAGGTGCACCAGCTTTTCCGCATCTTCAGTTATACCCTTGTCCAGTAAAGGGACAAGCTTAACGTAATCCGGTAATACATTTTTGTCCGGGTTCT
>JASFVS010000235.1:0-5087 GCA_050049715.1 Phycisphaerales bacterium | reverse complement strand
CTAAAACCCTGCCGCCATTAGTAACAATATCTCCGTTTATATCTTTAGTACCGGCATGGAATATCATAACATCTTCAAGCTTTTGTGCATCATCAAGGCCGGTAATTCTCTTTCCCTTTTCATAGCCGTCCGGATACCCCCCAGAAGCCATTACGACACAAACCGCCGGGCGCTGGTCCCACTGGAGTGTGACCCGGTCTAATGTGCCGTTACAAACGGCCAGCAGAACCTCCAGCAAATCACTTTTAAGCCGGGCGAGAATCGGCTGAGTCTCAGGGTCGCCAAAACGTACATTAAACTCCAGCACCCTCGGGCCGCCGCCGGTAATCATAATTCCTGCATACAGAATACCTTTATATGGGGTGCCGTTACGGTTCATACCATCAACAACCGGCACAAGAATTTCACGAGTAATATGGTTCATCAAATCCTCACTCACCACAGGCGCGGGGCTGTAAGCGCCCATTCCACCGGTGTTGGGACCGGTGTCACCGTCACCGACGGGTTTGTGGTCCTGTGATGATTCCATAACATATATATTTCGCCCGTCCACAAAGGCAAGAATCGAAGCCTCTTCGCCAATTAGTTTGTCCTCAACGATGATTTTTTTACCGGCAGAACCAAAAATTTCGTCACACATTATCTTTTCCGCCGCTAAAATTCCATCAGAAGGGTCCTCGCAGACAAAAACTCCTTTACCTTTGGCAAGACCTGCAGCTTTTACCACCACCGGCTCGTCCCTGCTCGCAATATACGCCTTAGCATCGCTGAATCTGTCAAAGGTTCTGCCCTCGGCGGTAGAAATGGAACTGGAACGCATCAATTGCTTTGCAAAAGCTTTATCCGCTTCGAGCTGCGCCGCGCCGGCACTCGGGCCAAATGCTTTTATGCCGGCGGCTTCAAACGTATCGACAAGACCCGCTGCAAGAGGGTCTTCAGGACCAACTACAACAAGACCTACATTGTTCTGACGTGCAAAATCCAGAAGCTCATTTGTGTTGTTAACATCGATAGGAACATTTTGCCCCGATTGTGCCGTGCCGGGATTGCCCGGCGCTATATATAATTTAGTCAATTCCTTCGACTGAGCTAATTTCCAAGCAATCGCGTGTTCGCGTCCGCCACTACCAATTAAAAGTACATTCATCTAACACCCAGTTAAATTAGTGTTTAGTTTTTAGTCCTTAGTTTTTAGTTTTCCATTGCGTAGAAAATAAACGGGGAATAGTTTAACAGAAACGAAGCCTTTTCTCAAAGAGTCACTTCAATTTTCAGGCAAATCTTCGAAATCCGTTACCTTTCATAGCCCCAGATTTTGATATCGTCGAATTGGCCGGTATCATCAAACGAACCCACACCGACTTTGCCCCAATCAAAACGGTTGTTTACAGCAGTCATTATCGGCTCGAGAGCATCATCAAAATAGACTTCAATCGTACCCTCATTAATGTCACGCACTAAACGTACAGTGTGCCAATTTTCATCCCATTTTGTTCCCTCAGTTCTCGTTTGGGCGATTGAAACCCGCGACCTGGCATCAACAATAAAAATGGAGTTTGCGTTAGGGTCAGACTGGTTGGCAATATGGACATAATAAAAATGTACCGGGTCCTGATATCCGAAGAACAGACACATATCACGATGGCCATAATCTTCCGTTGTGGAACGTACTTTCAACTCCATAATAAAGCTGCCAACAACCACGTCGCGTATAATATTCATGTTTATAGGCGAACGGACTCTTGGCTCATAGTTACTCTGTTTATAGAGTTCTAAAACTTTTCCCCCGTCCACAGATTCGATTCGCCAGGCCGCAGGGTCTGTAGAGTGCCAGTCGGCAAAACTGCTATCCTCAAAATCCGTTTCGAATAACAGAGTCATTTCCTCTTCACCAGCCAGTCCACTGCAACCTGTGACGACAGTCAGCAACATCAGTAGAACAATCGCTTTCCAGCAAATTACTTTTCTCATTTCAAAATCTCCTTTTCCATAAACACGAGTTATATTTTTCTTTGTGTTATTCCAATAAATTACCATTGCGCCTCGATGTAAGGCCCTGCCGGGCCTTTAGGTGCAAGTTTGGGACGAGACTTCAGAATTGCTTCGGCAATCGGAATATCACTTTGCCGTGTAATCTTAATATTCGAAGAGTCAGCTTCCACAATAGTGACCTTATGACCCAGCGCTTCAGCCAATTGCGAATCGTCGCTTATTTTACTTTTGTCCAGATTTTTTAGATTATCATACGCTTTTCTCAACAGTGAAGCGGCAAATATCTGGGGGGTTTGAGCTTCGTAGAGACCCGCTCTTTCAACAGTTTTAATTATAGTGTTATCCTTAGCTTCTTTTATCGTAGCGGTAACGGGACAGGCAGGAACAGCAGCACCACTTTGGGCGGCAGCGGCGGTAACTTCCTCTATCAATTCGGCCGTTACACAGCATCGACAGGCATCGTGGACACTAATAAGGTCGATATTGTCTTTGACAAGCTCAAGACCTTTATTGACCGTATCAAAGCGCTCTGAGCCGCCTGAAAAAATCTCAACATTAAAAAATTTCAGGTTCGGGCCCCATTTTACGTTTACAAGCTCCTCGTCTTCAGGTGCAATGCCCAAAAGAATCTGCTTAACATCGTCTCGATTAGAAAAAAGCTCGATGCTTCGCAGGAAGACCGCCCTGCCGGAAACATCGACGAACGCTTTCTTTCTTTTTCCGCCGAACCGGCTGCTTGCACCAGCAGCACAAATTATCGCAGCAACACTCTGACTCATAACCGGCTATGCTCTAATTTAGCCAACCCTTTCCTTTGCTCAAACACAAAGTTTTCAAAACATAATAATACTCATCCAAGACACATAATACAAGTCTATGCCTTATTATAGGTCTAAAGCCAATACAAGCACAGGACAAAGCGCTATGAGCCACCGAGCTTCTCTATAATTTCCTCGACTTCTTCTTCGCCCTCCTTATAGAACTTTTCCTCATCGGGGGCCAGTTGTTTGAGAAGCTTCAGAAATTCACCTGCGTGTACCCGTTCTTCATCAGCAATATCAATCAGGACCTCCTTAGCCAATTTATCATCAGTTGATTCAGCCAACTGCATATATAGCTGAACGGCTTCGTACTCGGCCGCCACCATAAATCGTATGGCCCGAATCAATTCTTCTTTTGTGAGGTTGCGCTCTGCTTTCATGCCCGAAAACGGGCTTCCAAATTCCGGCATAATCAGCTCCTTTCAATTTTAATATCCCACCGCCCTATTTCACTTTATCCACATTTAAAATTCAATGCCCCTTCTGGCAGGAATACCCTTATCAAACGGGTGTTTGATATTTTTCATTTCAGTGACCAAATCCGCTAACTCGAGTAATTCCTCGGAAGCACCCCTGCCTGTCATAACAATCTCGACAAGGGGGTCTTTTCTGTTAATAATACCTTTAATATCCTCCAATTTAGCCATGCCTTTTGAAAGACAAAATACAATTTCATCGAGAATCAGGACATCATAAAATCTTTTTTCCGCAGTCTGGGCAAGTCTCTCGATAACCTCACTGATTGCATTCTGCATTTCGGCGACAGCTTCCCGGTCTTCCCAAGAATTGGCCATATCCCAAGGGATATCAATCGACTCTGTCCTTATTCTGACAGCACCCAATTGAAGCGCGAACCGCTCACCAATATCAAGAGAAGAAGGCTTCAAAAACTGAAATATCAGAACCTTATTTCCCTGTCCGGCGGCACGCAGCGCCTGACCGAAGGCGGCAGTCGTCTTGCCCTTACCATCTCCCGTATAAATCTGAACAAGTCCTTTTTCCAGCATAAGGATATATTAAAGAGAAAAAGCGAAAATTAAAATTAAAAAATGAAAAAGCAACCTTTCGGAGTGTCTTTTTTGTCATTTAGTCAGGAATCAACTCTTTTAAAACTTTGGTTTCCGGGAATCGTAAATTTATTCTTCCGGAGCTGTTTGGCCGGGAAGCTCGCGGCCGGCCTGAGCAGAAGAATCACCCGTAATAAATATATCCGTAGAATATTCGGGATAAGAAAGCGAAAAAATCTTTTTAAAGGCAAGTTTGGTTTTATCCTGAAGCAGGTCCAAGACGTAAAACTCCTTCACATTTTTAAGGGCATTTTCCCTGGCTTCATCGTCAAGAGAAAGAACCTCATCCGAGCTGAAATCTTCTATAATGTCGTACTTCCAGGGGACATTCTCTGCTCTTTCCAAAGGCAGCTTGTAGAATTTCCTATTGTAGATTTCACAGCTCAGGATTTTCGGGCTCGGCAGCGTAATTCGAATTATCTTTTGCGAATCATCGATAGCATAATCCAATTGCTCCAAATCAAAGCCGACTTTAAGCTTGGCCGTATATCGTAATAAGCCCCTTTTCCAGCGAACGGTAATTAAGCTGGTTTTCTTCTCTTTTATCTCGGCTACACCTTCTGTTATATACTCAAGGACAGCCAATTCCGCTATAGCCTGAATAGATTTGAGCATAAATGTAGTTGTTTTCGACTGTGTTCCTGAAGATGAAGACATCTTTCTACCAAATAAAAAAGCCAATACTCCTATGATTACAATACAGGAAATTGATATAGCGTAATACCACATTCAGATTGTCCTTTCCGTTTTTCAAAAGTAAACTGCAATATGTGCAGCTGAATCTTACTAAGGCGATTCTTAAGTCCGCTCGCCAGAATCTAATTCAATCTTCCGCTTTATCTTTGTGTCTTAGCTCCAGGATAAATTTAATGATATCTTTTCTACTAATAATACCTGCGAGCTTACCTCCAGAGGTTATTACCACCCTTCGAAAATGGTTCTTTATCAGACACTCAGTAATATCAATCAAGCTATCATCCTGATTAAAACTGAAGACACCTTTTGTCATAAAGTCTTCGACCTTGCCCGATTTAGACTCAACATCGTACAATAATCTAAGAACGTCTTTTTCCGAGATAATGCCCGCCAGCGTCATGTCATCGTTAACAACCGGCAGGCCTGTAATATTACGCTCCACCAGAATTCGTATCGCGTCATATATCGGTGTTTGCCTTTTAACAGAAACTACATCCTTCGTCATAACGGC
>JASFVS010000234.1:0-5106 GCA_050049715.1 Phycisphaerales bacterium | reverse complement strand
GCAGGCCTGTGTCACTATCAACTGTAACGATGAAGATGCCAAACTCCTTAATGAGTTCGGACTCGAACAGTTTGCGGCCCTTTGCATCGTCAGCGAGGTAAAACTGCAAAAGACAGTCGGTGAAACTACAGTCGTGGCGCAAAAGAGCGGCTACGACAAATGCCAGCGCTGCTGGAATTACTGGCCGAGCGTCGGCGCCAACAGTGAACGTCCTGATTTATGCGAACGATGTGTTAATACAGTGTGAGAGTGCACGGCTTTACCGTTTCAGTTGTTGGCAGACCTTTTCGTAAACTTCATCTACGGTTATAGTATCGACGTTGTGCTTGGGGTCATAACTTCTTATCTTACGGCCTCTGTTATATGGTTCACGTGCCACAAGGCATTCGCTCCTTTGGTATGGAGCAATCCTGGCCGGGTTGGACCAGCTAAACATCATAACTAAGGGCGTCCCCAGTGCGGCGGCAATATGTCCCGGCCCCGTGTCATTACTTACCGCCAATCCGGCATTTTTCAATAACACCACCAGTTCAAGTAAAGAAATTTTCCCCGCGAAGTTTTTGACCGGGACATTAGCTATATTTTGTAACCTTTCAACAAGCTCGGCTTCGGATGCCCCCCCCACAGCAGCAATAGACAAGCCGAATTCGGATGAAATCTTCTCAGCGAGCTCGGCAAAACGCTCTATCGGCCAGCGTTTGTCCTCATGGGCCGAGCCCGGCACAAGAACTGCATAATTGTTGAACTGCATTCCGTGAGTCGCTAACAACTTATTCACAGATTCAATTGCTTCCGGATGTTCCGGCAGCACGAACTCTACATCAAGTTTGGATGCCCCGGCTGCTTGTATTATTTTCAAATAATAATCAACAAGATGAATGCAATCTTCTGTTTGATGGATTTTGTGCGTATAGAATAAGTGGGCAAATTCTCTTGCATGTGCAATTCCGTAACGTTTTTTACAACCTGACAGCCACGCTAATGAAGCCGTCCTGAAAAGCCCCTGAAAATCGATAACGGCATCGAACCGGGCCTTGCGGAGCTTTTTAATAAGCGAAAAAAGACAGGCCAGCGCGCCGGGATGAAACCAGGCCTTGCCGAGATACCTGCGGTCGAAAGGGATAATTTCATCTAAGTGTGGATGATTTTCAAGAAGCGCCCTAAAATCTGTTCTGACCAGCCAGCTTATTTTCGCGCTTGGGAAACTCTTATGCAGCGCAGTTAGGGCCGGCAGTGCCAGAACTATATCACCCAGTGAGCTTGGTTTTATTATCAGGATGTTTTTAGGATTTTCCTGCATAGTTCTATCTTCAGCGGATAATTGTAAGCTAAGGAGACATTTAAGGCAACCGGCTAAAAAATTAAAAACAGACATCTAAGATAAATGTATAAACATTGATAATTAGTGGCTAAATTAATATTTTTCAGAGACTTCTAACCGAACAACCTTAAAAAATAACCGTAAATGACTGTAATTCGCATGAGAAACTTGAAATCATACACAAAACAGGGCTTCGGGAGGTGTACACCGGCGTATTAACCTGAGGCTTTCAATTCATCAATCAAATCAAACTCAGAAAGGACGGAAAAGAAATGAACAGACTCGTGGCTTCAATAATAACTATAGTTTTAGTAACTTTTCTTGTAACAGCTAATACCCATGCAAACTGGCCCGCATGGCGAGGTCCCGATTCGACTGGTGCCGCCGGGAGTGGGAATCCACCCATTGAATGGAGCGAAACGAAAAATATTAAATGGAAGGTAAAAGTTCCCGGTGAAAGCTTATCATCTCCAATCATATGGGAAAACAAGATATTTTTTCTAACCGCTATAAAGACTGACAAGCCGACACCGACAACTTCTGACAGCCAGACCGGCGGAGGAGGTCGTCGCAGAATGAGCCGGCCGCCAACAGCAGTATATAGTTTTGATCTTGTTTGTATGGACCGAAATACCGGCAGCATTACTTGGCAGAAGACCGCCCGTGAAGAATTCCCACACGAGGGACATCACAGTACTGCCAGTTTTGCTTCTAACTCGGCGATTACCGATGGTAAGTTTGTCTGGGCCGGTTTTGGCTCACGCGGTATTTATTGCTATGATATGGATGGAAATAAGAAATGGGAAAGAGACCTCGGCAATATGACCATTGTCGCGGGTTTTGGCGAAGGCAGTTCAGCCGCCCTGGCGGGTAATGCACTCATAGTCGTAATGGACCACGAAGGCGATTCTTTTATCTATGCACTTGATAAAGAAAACGGCAGGACTCTCTGGCAAAAACCTCGTGACGAAAGAACTTCCTGGTCCACACCACTCCCAATCGAAGTTAATGGCAAGACACAGATAATTGTCAATGCGACCAATTTCGTTCGCAGCTATGACCTCCAAACCGGAGATGTCATCTGGCAATGCGGCGGCCAGACAAGAAATGTAATCCCTTGCCCGGTCACCGGCTTTGGCAAGGTAATTTGTATGAGTGGTTTTCGTGGCAATACCCTCCATGCAATTGAGCTTGGCCGGGCCGGCGATTTGTCCGGCTCCAATGCCATTAAATGGCAGGTTAATTCAGGAACTCCTTATGTTCCCTCTCCCCTTTTGTATGGTGACAAGCTTTACTTCTGCTCGGGAAACCGACCCACTATATCCTGCTATCAGGCAGACACCGGCAAAGCTAACTATACAGGGCAATCACTTGAAGGCCTGGGAGATATGTACGCATCCCCGGTCGGAGTTGCAGACAGGATTTATTTTGTCAGCCGTAATGGCACAGCCGCCGTTATCAAAAATTCGGATACATTTGAGCTTCTGGCCACGAACAAACTCGATGATGGTTTCGATGCTTCACCGGCTATCGTTGGCGATGAGTTATACTTGAAGGGAAAACAGAACTTTTATTGCATTGCAGAGTAATAAGACAGGAACCCTTTTCCGGCCGATGGCATCCTGATTTGATTTTAATCGATTGGCGATGATGTTTTTCGCAAATCGCGGATAATCTCTGCGCTTAAATTGCATAAGTCATTTTTCATTAGACATATTCCACTTATCAAGCCATAATATCAATCTATGTGGGATTTATTCTGTGGTTCGAAGAAAGACTAAGTAATTTTAAGGAGCAATACGATGAAAATGACAGGCTTACTATTCAGATTCGTAGCTATTTTGACTGTTCTCGCTGCAATCAATACTAAACTTCTTAACGCTCAGGAAACCATATCTGTTTCAATCGACCCGTCGAAAATCGAAAGCAATATCGATGAGAAGATATATGGCCATTTTCTGGAGCATATTTACCACTCTGTCAACGGTGGTTTATGGGGTGAGCTGGTATGGAACCGCAGTTTCGAAGAATCTGTAACTAAGGGCCGCTGGACGATTCAGGACGATTCCATTATACAATCGAAGATAGGCGACAACATAAGGCTGGTATTCGGAGATAAGGAATGGAATAACTACGAAATTAATCTTGAGGCGCAAAAGATTGACGGCTCCGAAGGTTTTCTTATTCTGTTTCGAGTATCGAACGACGAAGATTTTTACTGGTATAACGTTGGCGGCTGGGGAAATATTCAAAGCGCGATGGAAAAAGGTGTAAAAGGAAGGGGAAAGGAAATAACCGGGCCTATAGTGCAAAATAAAGTCGAAGCGGGCAAATGGTACGAGATAAAGGTTCGTTGTGAAAACGGACACTTCAAAGTTTCGCTGGACGGAGAAACTCTGCTCGATTTTACAGACCAAAATAATCCACATCTTAAAGGCTGCGTCGGAATAGGAACATGGAATACAAAAGCGAAGTATCGGAATATCAAAGTAACCTCCCTTGATGGCGAAACTCTGTTTGAGGGACTCCCGGAGCCTCAGGCCGAACAGGGCAGCGCCAGATATTGGCAGTTTTACGGCAAAGGTAAGTCGTTTATGGCAGAAGATAATCCGTTTAACAGCGACTTCTGTCAGGTGATTATATCAGAGTCAGAGACGAATGAGGCGGGCCTGGAACAAAAGCCATTCAATATCCGAAAAGGAGAAGTTTATGATGGTTCGATATGGGTACGTGGAAAGGCGCCTAATGGCCTGGTGGCAAGATTTCTCGATGGAAATAAGACCATTAAAGAGATAAATCTTAGACCGCCTGAAACGGAATGGAAAGAGCACAGGATTATTTTTATTGCCACGACGGATTCGAAAGAAGGAAAACTTCAAATAGGTATCAAGGGTAAAGGTAAAATATGGCTTGACCAGGTCAGCTTAACGACACAAAGCGCTAAAATCGCCGGTGGTTGTCGTCCCGATTTGCTCCAGGCGGTGTCCGACCTAAAACCCCCTGTTATTCGCTGGCCGGGCGGCTGCTTTGCCTCACCATACCGCTGGAAGGATGGCATCGGCCCTCAGAAGAAAAGGAAAGTCTATCCCAGGGAAATCTGGGACGACCTTGAGATAAACGCTTACGGCACAGATGAGTTCATCAGAATGTGCAAAAAGATAGAAGCGGAACCCTTGATAGTCGTTAACATTGGAACAGAAGCCTGGAATGAATCGCCGAATCCGAATGAGTTTATGCAGGATGTTCTGGACTGGATTGAATACTGCAACGGCCTGGCGACAAGCGAATGGGGTAAAGTCCGTGCTCAAAACGGCCACCCCGACCCTTATAACGTTAAATACTGGGAAATCGACAATGAGACTTGGCACATGGACGTAGAGGATTATGCCGCAGAAGTTAATAAGTACGCATCGGCAATGAAAAAGAAAGACCCCGCAATAAAACTTGCCGCCTGTGGGAGCGGCGGATTCAACCTCGAATGGAATCGTGTGATAATTGAGCAATGTGCGGAGCTGATTGACTACTTAAGCATTCATCATTATGAAAGCCCGCAATTATTCGCAAGTGGACCGTCAAATTATGAGAATTTTATCCGTCAAACTGGTGAGCTTATACAGAAATCCAAAAATCCGAACCTGAAAATATACTGTTCGGAATGGAACGCCCAAAGCATCGACTGGCGAACAGGTCTGTACGCCGGAGGTATTTTGAACGCTTTTGAAAGATGTAGCGATATTTTTGAGATGGGAGGGCCTGCCTTATTCTTACGCCATTTATCAGCGACG
>JASFVS010000233.1:0-5114 GCA_050049715.1 Phycisphaerales bacterium | reverse complement strand
TCAAATGTTCTAATTTGTTGCTTATGTTTTCGATGAGTTTCTCAGCATTCTGTTCGCTCCCTGTAGTTATACCGATTTCCCGGATTGCTATGGGAAGTTCTTTTATTTTCTCTATCTTTAGAACCAAAACTCTGTAGCCCAGACCTTTTAGGCTGTTGGCAATGTTCTCGTGTTGTGGAATTCGCAATGTTATTACCAAATCCGGCTTAGCGGCTATTACCGCTTCGGTGTCCGGTTGCCAGTAGCTTCCAACTTTTGGTTTTTGCAGCGCTTCCGGGGGATAATCACAATTTAATGTTACCCCTGTGATTTTATCGCCAAGACCAAGAGCAAAAAGAATTTCTGTAAGACTCGGAGCAAGCGAAACAATCCTCTCGGCGTTTTCCGGCAGGGCAGTGGGGGCTTGTTTTTGAGATTGTCGAATACCGGATATTACCAAACCGGTACTTAAGAGAAATAAGGCTATCAACAATAACCACCACTTTTTCATCATGTCCTCTTAAATTGCTTTTCCAAATCACTTATCGAAAATGTTATAGTGGTGGGCCTGCCGTGTGGACAGTAACTTGAGGATGCCGTTTTTTCTTTATCTGCAAGCAGTTGTTCTATTTCGCTGTCTGTTAATCTCTGGCCGGCCTTGATTGCCGCTTTGCAGGCAGCCATGTTCAGGACGTCATTGAGCAATCTTTCGCTGTCAGACTCAGGGGCTATATCTTCGAGCAGGTCGATTAAGTCACGAACAAAATCGAGTGGGTCGGCCTTTGCTAATATTGTAGGGAAGGATTGGACCGCCATAGCCTTAGGGCCGAATGGGACAACCTCGATTCCTAATTTTTCGAGCAGTTCGGCGTTGTTTTTAAGCACCTCGGCGCCGGAATCGCTGATTTCGAAGCTCTCAGGTATCAGTAATTTTTGCGATTCTAACTTGCTTGTTCCACCGTTAGGTGTCCTGTGGAGTATTCGCCTGCGTAAATCTTCGCATATTATGCGTTCGTGCAGTGCATGCTGGTCTATAACAGCAAATCCCTCATCGGTTTGTACGATGATAAAGCTGTCGTGGACTTGCATAAATTTCTTTTGTTCGGTGTGAACCTCTGGCGCGGCTTGAACGGTATGTCTTTCTGTTTTCTGTTCAGTAGGGGGGCGCAGTGCAACAAGTGACTGTTTCGATGTGTGGCTGAATTGCTCTTGCGTTTGGACCGGCCGATGCTTTTTGAAAAAATCTGCCATTGCATCGGCAATGGCCTGATTTCTATTGTCTCTCCTGGTTCCACCCCCTTGTTGGTGAAAACCTTCTGGTGCCGGTGTTTGGACCGGTTTTTGCAGGTCTGTGCCTAAAAGTTTTTCACGCAGGGCGCCAAGGATTTGTGAATGAACCAGATTGGCGTTATAAAAACGCACTTCGCTTTTCGTAGGATGAACATTTACATCATAGTCTTCATAGGGCATTTGAATGAATAAAAAGACTATGGGAAATCTATTTGTTTCCAGCAGGCTGCGATATGCCTCTTTGATTGCATGCGAAATAAATTTATCGCGGATGAATCGGCCGTTCAGAAACACATATTGAAATTTATTACTCGTTCTTGAAATGTTGGGTGTTCCCATCAGGGCGTATATATTTAGTCCTTTTTCGTTGCTCTTTGTTTCCATCAGGTTTATAGAGTTATCTTCCGAAGGTATTGGGAACAGTTCGGTTATCCGTTGTCGGAGGCTGTCCTTATCTGACAGGTGGTAAAGCTCTTTGCCGTTGTGTATCAATGTTAAGTCTAAGTTCATATTTGCCAGTGCGATGCGGGTGAATTGCTCGGTTATATGGCCCATTTCTGTGTTTGCGGTTCTCAGAAATTTACGCCTGGCGGGTAGTTTGTAAAAAATGTCTCTTACCTGAATTGTTGTGCCGTAGTCTGCGCTACAGGGGCTTACGCCGATCTTATTTCCGCAGTCAATCTCGATGCAATTTGCACCGGTGGAATTTTGAATCCTGCTTGTTGCCCTGACCTGTGCTATTGAGGCGATACTTGCCAACGCCTCACCTCTAAAACCGAGTGTTGATATGCCGTGTAAATCTTGGCTGGTTTTAATTTTACTGGTGGTGTGTGGCTCAAATGCGTTAGCAAGGTCTTCAGCGTCCATTCCACAACCATTATCGGTTATGGAAATCAACTTTCGGCCTCCATCTTCAATGGATACGGTTATCTTTGTCGCTCCTGCATCAATGCTGTTTTCCATCAGCTCCTTGACCACACTGGCTGGGCGTTCAATCACTTCGCCGGCCGCTATCATATTAATCATATTCTGGTCGAGGATTATTATCTGACCCATTGTTTTCTTCCTGCCTCTGATTGGTGTCAACTCAATGGTTTTAAAACCGGATAACTCATATTAATCAAGTTGTTATTTTTATGAAAGAGTAAATCTATTTTCTCTTATAGCGGTTTCTTTGATTGAAGAACGTAATATCAGCATAACCTGCATATACTTTTGCGGAGTGTTTGGCGCCTTTTGGTATAAACATCCGGTCGCCTTTTGTGTAGGTTCGTTTAACTCCTTCGACTACTAAATCTATCTTGCCTTCCAGGACTATACCCCATTGGCTTTTGTGGGAATGCTCCGGGACTTCGGCATCCTCGTCGAACTTCATAAAGAGGATTTGATGGTTATCTGCCTGTGAAAGATAGGCCTTTAATCCGTTTATTGGAATGTCGGCCTGGGGCAAATTCCTTATAGGTTCGGGAAACACCTCCTGCATAAAATCCTCCCTTCCCTGAGTTTCTTTATATTAGCTTTCCAGCAGACTTTTGCCGGTCATCTCTTCAGGTTTCGGCAGTTTCATCATTTCCAGCAGTGTAGGCCCTATGTCGGCTAATCTGCCATCTTTACGAAGTTTGCTGTTTTTGAAACGTTCGTCAAATACAATCAATGGTACATCACCGATAGTATGAGCGGTGTGAGGGTGGTCGGGGCTGCCGTCTATCATTTTTTCAAAATTTCCATGGTCGGCGGTAATTAAAGCTGCTCCGCCCAGAGTTTTAACTTTATCTAATATTTTGCCTACACATCCATCCACCGCCTCGGCGGCTTTTATTGCCGCTGATAATATGCCGGTGTGGCCCACCATATCCGGATTTGCGAAATTAATTACTATTACGTCGTATTTATTCGAATCAAGCCTTTCTAAAACAACATCCCTAACCTCATATGCACTCATTTCAGGTTTTAAGTCGTAAGTTCGCACTTTCGGCGATGGTACAATTTGCCGATCTTCGCCCGTGAATGGTTTTTCTGTGTAATCGTTGAAAAAGAACGTGACATGGGCGTATTTTTCCGTCTCGGCGCATCGAAATTGTTTCAAACCCAGAGAGCCCCAGTATGCCCCTAAAATATTCTTCATTTTTGGAGGTTTCGGAAACGCCACCGGTGCAGGGATAGTCGCATCGTATTCGGTCATGCAGACGTAATATATGTTCGGCTTTGCGGCCCTTGGAAATTCCTTGAAGTTGGCCTCAACAAACGCCCGTGTAATTTCCCGGGGTCTGTCACCGCGAAAATTGAAGAATATTACGCCGTCGCCGTCACTTACGGTAGCCAATGGTTCGTTGTCTTCATTTACGATATTTGTCGGTTCGATAAACTCGTCGGTCACTTCTTTTTTATAACTTGCGGTGACCGCTTCGGCTGTACTTTTTGCCTTATTACCTTTACCTATCCTCATACATTCGTATGCTTGTTGCACGCGGTCCCACCGACTGTCTCGATCCATCGCATAAAATCTTCCCATAACGGATGCTATTTTACCGACTCCTATTTCCTGTGCCTTTTTTTCGATGCCGGCTATATATCCCGCTCCGCTGTCTGGCGGTGAGTCACGGCCATCGGTAAAGGCATGGATGAATACTTCCTTTACATCATTTCTTTTTGCCAATTCGAGCAGCCCATATAAGTGGTCTAACAGAGAGTGCACCCCGATGTCACTGCACAGGCCCATCACGTGCATCCTGCCGTTGTGTTCTTTCACGAAATTTATCAGTTTTAGGAATTCATCATTCTCGAAAAAAGAGCCGTCACGAATAGCTCTGCTGAGTCTTACGGATTCTTGTGGAACGATTCTGCCGGCGCCGATATTTTGATGTCCCACTTCGCTGTTGCCCATTGTTCCATTGGGTAGGCCTACATCTTCGCCACTTGTGTGAATAAGGCAGTTGGGATATTCAGCCATCAACATATCATCTGTTGGAGTATTTGCCTGTTTGATGGCATTATATTCATCTTCATCCGGATTTGGATTAAAACCCCATCCATCGCGTATAATCAATACGAATGGCTTTCTTTCCAGAGTTACTTTACGTTTTGCCATAAAAAAAGAACCTTTCAATTAATACAAACAAAGACGAGGTATATACCTCGTCTAAAACATTAAAGTTCAGGCAAATTGATTTAATATAATATGAGGGTGCGGCGAATATGTCAAACATTTAGAAAAATCACTCTGGAAACGAGGTATGTTTAATTAAATTATTTGCCTTTCTGATTGTTCCAAAGGAGGACCTGAAGACGCTGGGAAAATGCAAAGCCGGTTTGTTTGCACATATCAGCTACCATCGATGATTTAGCTAAAAACTCGTCTCTTGTGACCGCCTGCGGCATTAACATTACTTTTTCTGTGTTGACGTTACCTATCTTCTCAATCGTTTGTTGTATTTCCGACAAATCATCCTGTGAATCTACGACAAACTTTAATTGATATTCGTATTTATCAATCAGCTCCTGCAAAACGGCTATATCCAGTTTCGAATTCTTATGAGCGGCCGCAAGTTTTGCATCATCCGGAATAGAATTACTCAGTTTCGGGCTGATACTCATTAAATCACAGGCCATATCCGGGTAATATGCTATTCCCGCAGTTTCGATTGTGATATGTTTTCCGGCATTTTTAAGCTGGCGTGTTAAATTTGGCAGGTCTGAATTAATCATGGGTTCACCGCCGGTTATTACGACGAACTTACAGGACCATTGCTGAATAGTCTCAATAATTTTAGTAGCACTGTAATCTTGTCCTATCGTTGGATCCCAGGCATACTTAGTATCACACCATCTGCAGCGCAGAGGACAGC
>JASFVS010000232.1:0-5119 GCA_050049715.1 Phycisphaerales bacterium | reverse complement strand
TAAGTTAACTTCCCATTTCCTCTTATGACATTACAGTCGAAAGATGTTTCCTCAAAGTAGATTCATCTACATTCCGTGTAATTTTACCGTCTTTAGCAATTGAAATTACACCGGATTCCTCGCTTACTACCAGGCAGATAGCATCCGAGCCTGTTGTGATGCCCAAAGCCGCACGGTGTCTCGAGCCAAGCTCAACGCCCCCGATACTTCCGGCTTCGGCCAGGGGCAGTTGCACACTTGCTGCAACCACCCTGTCACCTCGTATGATAATAGCCATATCATGCAGGGATGTGCCGGGGTGGAAGATTGTCTTGAGCAAATCAGCCGTCACTTTGGCGTCGATTCTAACGCCGGTTTCTATAAATTCGCCCAGCGCCACCCTCTGTTCGATAACGATAATAGCTCCGACTCGAGCCGCGGAAAGTGCGGTCGCGGCGGTTACTATTTCTTCTACCGTTCTTGTGAGCTGCTGCAGAGAGCCGGCCCAGAAGCGGGGCTGGCCGAGGCGCATGAGTACCCTTCTGATTTCAGGCTGGAATGCGGCAACGGCGATTACCAAAACGCCGATTAAGAAACCCTTATAAAGATTGCGAAGTCGCGTAAACTCAAACTTATGGACGAGCAAATTCAGAATGAGCACACCGATAATGAGAATGAGTATCACGCCGCGGAATAACCTTTCCCCGCGAGTACCCTCGAGGAAGTCCACGACCCAGTAAACTACCAGGCCGATAAGAATCAGCTCAATGCCGACAATCCACCAATCATTGCTGTTGGCCACCCGGTGAAGGTAATCGATGACTGTTTCCACGAATCAAATCCCTTTGTTCTTTTTCGCCGGTAATATACGTCATACACAACCCGACGTGATTTATGCCCGATTTCGGTTTCCACAAAACCCACGAAGAAAAAATCTGATAATCGAGCAACCATCCGTTAGTAAATCCATTCTTTTATTATAGGGGCCCTTTAAATTTTGTCAACTATATCGAAAATTTGCCTAAAAAGTTCGGACTGGTGTGATTTGTTGAAATCCCGCCTTACATAAGATATTTAGGCAGGTGGACGGCGTTTGTAATAAAACCGAACGAAAAAACTCAGCCTCCATTGAAATTGCGAGGCAAGATATACTCACTACGAGATACGGATTTGAAAAAATAAGTCAATAAAGATACCGCATAAGCACTAACACAGCTTCCTGACGTAAATTCAGCCCCTTCTCCAATTCTTGCTGTGCCTTAGTCATTTGCTCATTGGTTTTTCTTCTGGTTTTTCGCAAGGCTTCTACTTTGCGTTCTATTTCCTCACGCGTAGAATTCTCATCTTCCAGAAGCCCAAGAAGTTCCTCACAAATCCTTCCGCTTTCAGTCAGTCCATCAGGAGTCTTACGTTCGGGCAACCTCTCCCATTCCCAGCCTTCTTCAAACTTGGTGACCGGCTGGTTATCGTCCCGTTCCGATGTCTCCCATTTTTCAACAACATTAACATTACCATCTGTCGAACCAATCGAACCGCCGACAGAGCCGCCGCTATAGCTATAAGAGGAACTGGACCTTTTATAATATCTCGGCCTCATATAAGCATTACCCCGGTTAAAAATATCTGTAATTCTTTCAATCTTCGGCTTAAGAACCTTCCATTGCTGCTCGGTTACTCCAAGTTCCTGCTTCCTAAATTCATCAAGGGACTTAGCAAAGCCGCTCCGTTTCAGTTCTTCTACTCTTGCCTGCTCCTCTTGAATCCGCCTTTCCAACTGCCGCATCCTTCGTCTATGCATTGTTTGCTGTCGGCTGATCCTTCGTCGTGCGCCCAAAGGATTCGTATTAATGGTTCTTCGCGTTCTTTCACCTCTTCGAGTTTGAGATAGTGTTCGGTCTGCAAACACAATCACAAAGAGACATATACATAGCCCAACAATTATTTTTCGCGTTGACATCGTAAGCTCCTCTGCTAAAAACAATCAATACCTCGATATCTTCTCTTCATATTTTTAATAACCAATATTAAAAAATGTATTTCAAACTCAATGAAGCCACCACATCATAATTAACGCGGCCTCCTGGCGGTAAGTCAGCACATCTCGCAACTCCTGTCTGGCTTTAATTAATTCTTCATTGGCCTTTTGTCGGATGTTCCGCAGGTTTTCCATCTTCTGTTCGATTTCTTCGGGTTTAGAACTCTTATTTTCTAAAACATCGAGCAGTTCTTCACAGGCACGTTCGCCCTCGTTCATCTCCTCGGGAGACTTGCGATACGAAGGCCTGCTCCATCCCGAAGCAAATTGAAATGAACCTCTGCTCGATTCATTTTTTGACTCTGTTGCAGCTCCTCTCGAACTACCACTGTCGCTTGTGCCTCCTCCTCCACCTGAAAAACCGCCCGCACCCCCGGCGACTCCGGAGCCGTGAGTGTATATTCCTATCGACACATCCGCTATACACGCAAGTTCCTGAATTCTCTCAAGCCTGGGTTTAATAAGCTTCCACTGCTCATCGGTAGCTTTAAGCGCCTCCTTCATTGCCTGCTCTT
The DNA here is from genome assembly GCA_050049715.1 of Phycisphaerales bacterium. Taxonomy (GTDB): domain Bacteria; phylum Planctomycetota; class Phycisphaerae; order Sedimentisphaerales; family Anaerobacaceae; genus NIOZ-UU13. The sequence goes on along the minus strand of JASFVS010000232.1, from coordinate 2,590 downwards.
GACACTTCTTTGTTTCTATCTGCCTCTGCCCTTGATTTTGTTCAAGTCCCTTGGCAATCCGCATGCTTCTTTTTTCGTTTTGCACTTGTCGCTGCTGTCTCTCTATCTCCCGTTGCTTTGCACGCTGCTCGAAATACCTTCTTCTCTGTTCGTGATTCATACTTTGCAAAAGCTCATTATTAATCGGCTCTAATTGGTAGTTTGGCCTTGGCGTTTGGGACAGCGTACTGCCTATAAACAAAGCCAAAAAGAAACATACGACCAACCCAAAAATCTCTTTTCGCATTGACATAATAAGCTCCTTTCTCAAAAAAGGATTAGTTATATATATGTTTTGTTAATGAACATACATAGTGTATACACAACATAGGGTTGCCGTCTGCCCACAGCGCTACCTGCGACGCGGGCGAGTCTGCGTTTTCTGCAGTTCGTTTATGTGAATAAACTCAATCGCAGGGTGACTTTTTGTCAAATTGGCCACCGTTTGCTTCCGGATGAGTCCGTCGGTTTCAACGCGAAGCGACTCCAGAGACGAAGGGCCTGTCAGAGACGTCAGGACGGTATCTGTTATATCGCCTGTCACGGTCAAATTTCTAAGTTTCGGCAAGCCGTTTAGATATGCCAAATCCTCGCCCGTACAGTCCGAAAGGTTGCTGACATATAAATGGTTCAATTCGGGCAGTTTCCTCAGATGACGTAAGAATGCTCCGGTCAGAGGGGAATCCGGTTGAATCATCAAGTTCTCAAGTAAAGGCATGTGTTCCAGGAACGCAAGGTCACCGTCCTGCAACGATAATCCGCTTAGATTCATGTCCTTCATCTTCCTCAATCCTGACAGATCCAACATCAGTTCATCACTATGGATCGTCCCGGCGGAATTACCCAATGTGCTCACTGAAAGGATTTGTAGATTTGACAAACCGTTCAATTGATTTAATCCGCTGCGTGTCACAGTGCACAGCAGTAGTTGCAGGCGCTCCAACTGTTTCAGCTTGCCGATTGACGCTAAACCCCGGTCGGACACGCCCGCGTACATGATAAGCACATCCCTCAGATGGCTCAAGGGCTCCAGACTGGCAACGTCTGCATCGGATAACGTATCACCGCTGGAAATCCCAAGCTCCTCCAGAGAGCTTAGGCCGGACAGATAGGATAGGCCTGTTGGGCCATAGTAGTTCTGTTTGCGGTCCTTCAGGGTTACGTGCAGGCATTTGAGATTTCGGAAAGTCACCAATGTCTTCATGCCTTCGGCGGTTAAATAACTGACCCCATTTATGGATTCGAGATTGGGAAGGTTCACCGCTAACTGCCGCACGACTTCGTCGCCATAATGTTCGCCTTCATAGCCAACCCATGCTTGCGCAAAGGCTAGTTTCCTGAGATTCTTCAACTCCTTCAAGAGGGCAACGCCTGCAGGGGTGAATTTAGGGCTGGTACGGATGAAGTATAGTTCCTCAAGGTTCTTGAGCTTGCCTATGGAAGCAAGGCTGGCGTCGGTGAGGGTATCGCACCCACTTGACCAGAGGGTCAGACCCTTTAGCTGTGTCAGACTTTCTAAGTACTCGATGTGCCGGTCGAAAAGTTGACTGCGACTTTGCTGGATACATAGGCGCTCTAATCGTGGCAGCTTCGCCAGGTGAGCCAGGCCGGGGCCACATATATTTCCATCCAATATGCTCAGCCTGCGTAGATTGGGCAACTGGGCCACCTGCTTGAGACCTGCATCGGTCAGGCCGGTATTGAGCTGCAGGTACTCAAGGGCGGGCAGGTCCTTTAGAACAGTCAGGTCCCGGCTTCCGATAGATGCCTGCCAGAGCTCCAGACCCCTGAGTGAACGTAGCGGCCTGAGATGCTCAATACCTTCATCGGTTATTCCGGTGCTGTTTAAGCTCAGCATCCGAAGGCCCGTCAAACGGCTGATTGGCTCAAATATCTGTGGGCCTGCACCCGTCCTTTGGTACGTCTCAGTGCTGACTGAAAGCCAAAACAAGTCATTCGGCTCAAGCTTCGACAGCCCCGATAGATCATACGGGTCTTTACGAGTCCGGTCGGCAGTCGTCAGTTTGTAAGCCCAGGGATTCTGTGCACGCAGTTTTGCCGACTCCCGCGGGCTAAGTGCCAGTCGAACCCAAAGTTTGATGTTTCTGTCTTCGGGTACACGTACATCGCCATGTGCGGCGCTAAGGTACTCCCATTCGCCGGACGGCCTTACATACTTGAGGTCCCAAATCGGACTGGATTCGGGCTCAAGGTAAAGATTGCCCGTGAATTGCCCGGTTGGAAAGGACAGAACCCTGGTTGCGCCTGCCGGCTGGTTGGGCGTCGAAAAGGTAATCTCATCAGCTTGCAATACTGCGACCAGCCCCCACATAACCAGTACTATCACCCCCATGCTTATCTGCTTACGTATCGGCATATCCTTCATAATCTTTACCTCCCAATAAAAGGGATCGTTCTTCCGGTAACCATAGTAAATTTCTTTCCTGAAGTAATTAATAATTGAAAATCTTTACCTTCTGATGGAATTCTTCGAAATCCAGCTCGCCGGCGGCGAATGCATCTATATCTGATTTTTTCACGCGTATAGTTA
>JASFVS010000231.1:0-5122 GCA_050049715.1 Phycisphaerales bacterium | reverse complement strand
TTAACGAGATAACCATTCGCAAGCTACAAGGAACAAAATATGAGATACAGCCTGATGTTTATACCGACGGTCAAGGAAATTCCTTCTGATGCGGAAACAGCCAGCCATCAATTACTGATTCGAGCCGGCTTTATGCGTAAAGTCGCAAGCGGCACATATACGTATCTACCGCTCGGCTGGCGCAGCCTGCTGAAGATTATCGCAATAGTTCGTGAGGAAATGAACAAGGCCGGCGCACAGGAAATTCTCGTACCATCAATGCAGCCGCTCGAGCTTTGGGACAGAACGGGCCGGAGCATCGACTACGGTCCTACAATATTCCGCCTCGAAGACCGTCACGGCAAAGTAAACGTTCTTGGTCCTACTGCAGAGGAAGTTTTTACATATCTTGCCGCCGGAGAAGTTAAATCCTATAAGCAGTTGCCTTTTAATCTTTACCAGATAAGTCCGAAATTCCGTGATGAATTCAGGCCGCGATTTGGGCCGATTCGCTCCCGCGAATTTATAATGAAAGATGCATACAGCTTCGATGCCGATTCTAAAGGTCTCGATAAATCATATAAAGCGATGTACGATGCATATTGCCGCATATTCAAGCGGTGCGGCCTTGAATACGTGATTGTCGAGGCTGAATCCGGCGAGATGGGCGGCTCAGGCTCGCATCAATTCACCATTCCCTGTGAATCCGGCGAAGATACTATCGTCTATACCGAAGACGGCTCATACGCCGCAAACCTCGAAAGAGCAAACGTGGATCCGTTACCAAGAGACGATGGACGAGGGACGAAGGAAGAGGGACGAGAAATCCCACCTATAGAAGAAGTGCACACGCCTAATATTGGCTCTATCGATGCAGTTTGTGAACTCCTAAAAACGCAACCGTCGGATATGATAAAAACGCTTATCTTTTCGACGCGTACTGATGAGGATATACTAAAAGAAATAGATGAATATCGTTCCGAACATCACGACGGTCAACTAATGACAGTGTTAAAAGCCAAAGCTGTTGGTTATTATGCAGTACTAATACGCGGAGACCATGAAGTTAATGAAGAAAAACTTATTCAGGTTTTAGGTGGCAAACATGTCGGTCTCTGTGATAGAGAAGACATGATTGAACTAATGACCGGCGCCAAGGTAGGTTTTGCCGGTCCGGTTGGTATAAAAAAACAAAGCTTCAACAAAATAATAATCGACCACGCGGTAGCTGCGATGGCAGTCGGTGTCACGGGAGCCAACAAGACCGACTATCACATTAAAAACGTAGTACCGGGCAGAGATTTTCCTCTCGAAGGTGATAATATTACAATTGCGGATATTCGCTATGCCCAGCAAGGTGACACACATGATGGGAAAAAGCTTCTCTTCAAAAAAGGTATCGAAGTCGGCCAGGTTTTTAAGCTCGGAACTAAGTACAGCGTCAAACTCGGCGCAAAATTCCTCGATGAGCAGGATGACGAAAAACCCTGCCTTATGGGCTGCTATGGCATCGGGATAAATCGTATCCTCGCTTCGGCAATTGAGCTTGGCAATGATAAAAACGGCATCGTCTGGCCTATTAGTATAGCTCCTTTCGAAGTGTTGATTACTTCCGTCAATCAGGATGATGAGAAAGTTGCCAGGACAGCCGAGAACATCTATCAACAGTTGCTCGACAACGGCATCGATGTCTTGCTGGATGACCGGGTTTTGCGAGCAGGGGTAAAGTTCAAAGATGCCGATTTGATTGGCATACCAATTAGAATCACAGTCGGCAAAAAGTCCGTTGCCGAAAGCAATGTCGAGATAAAGCTGCGCAGTGAGTCCCAAAGCCGAAAAGTTTCAATTGAAAAGGCAGCAGATGAAGCCCAAAAACTTGTGGTTTCTTTAAAAGAACAAATAAAGGCGTAAAGCCGTATTTACAGGGGTGATTATCAAATATGAAAAAGGAGAACCTATGGATAATAACAATCTTACACGTAGAACTTTTATTCGGAATACTTCTCTGATGGCTGCTGGTGCGATAACCGGCGCATCAGCCAGGAAAGCAAATGCTGAGATTGAACGAGTTGTTAAGCACGACCGTATCAATCAATCCGTCAGCAAATGGTGTTACGGGAGAATTCCACTTGACGAATTTTGCCCGATAGTCAAGAAGATGGGATTAAAAGCAATCGATTTGCTCGGGCCTGATGACTTTCCCACGCTCAAAAAACACGGCCTCGCTTGTGCAATGGTAAATACGCACGGCCTGACGAAAGGATTAAACAGAAAAGAGAACCACGAGCAATTTCTTGCACAAATCCGGACGGCAATCGATGCGGCCGCAGAATACAATTTCCCGAATGTAATAACTTTCCCCGGTAACCGGGAGGGTATGCCCGACGATGTCGGCGCCGAGAATATGGTTTATGCCCTGAAACAAGTTATCGGGTACGCCGAAAAGAAAAATGTCACAATCTGCTTCGAATATCTTAACAGCAAGGTAGATCACAAAGACTACATGTTCGACAATATGGACTGGGGTGTCGAAGTCTGCAAAAAAGTCGGCTCCGAGAACATAAAGATTCTCTACGACATCTATCACGCTCAGATTATGGAAGGCGATATCATTCGCACGATTAAAACCTGCAAAGACTATATCGGTCATTACCATACGGGCGGCAATCCCGGCCGAAACGAAATAGATGAAACACAGGAGTTGTATTATCCTGCCATTACGCGTGCCATTGCCGAAACAGGTTTCAAAGGTTATGTGGCTCACGAGTTTGTCCCCAGGCGTGAGCCCCTCGAATCGCTTGCACAGGCGGTACGAATATGCGATGTCTAAACTATGTGGAAGTTAAAGGACCCCAAGCCGGTAAAGCTTGTGATTGGGATTTTAGCCGCCAATCATAATTGTCTGCATACTGCGGCTGAAGCACTGGCGAACAAATTTGGTACAATTGACTTTACAAGCGAGATTTGGCCGTTTGACAAAACCGATTATTATAAAGACCAAACAGGCATGCGTATCTTAAGGCAATTTGTCAGCATAAAGGAACTGGTTAACCCGGGAAAATTAGCCAAAATTAAACACCAGACAAACAAACTTGAACAAAGATTGGCAAAGATTTTGGCACTGCCCCTACAAAGGCCGGTAAATCTGGACCCGGGTATAATCGAACCTTCGAAGCTGGTACTGGCAACGACAAAAAACTATTCGCATCGAATATTCATCGGCAAACAAATGTATGCAGAAGTAACATTGATTTTCGACAAAGGCTCTTGGCAACCGCAGGCTTATACTTATCCGGATTATAGACAGCAATGCTACTTCGATTTTTTTGAAATAGTTCGAAAACGTTTACTGGAGCAATTAAAATCGATACATTAACTATATTAGCAATAACCCTGCTTGCCGTTTCATTCACACTTTCGTTAATCCTTACGGCGGCTGTAAGAAAACCAGTCACTCGCGCAGGACTGGTCGCACACCCAGCCGAAGACAGATATCATCAGGAAATTATCCCCCTTGGCGGCGGAATAGCAATATTCGCCACAATCTCAATCATAATTCTCGCGGCTATGGCGGTGGTAAAATTCCTTGCCGCACCGAGACATCTCGAATGGCTCGGGAATAACATTACTATTCATATACCCGGTTTTTTAAGCAGAATTAATCAGCTCCTAATTATCCTGTTCGTTATTTTTGTTCTGTTCGTACTTGGCCTTTGGGACGACAAAAAACCATTGGGTCCTATTTTCAAACTCGTTGTTCAGTTCGCAGTCGCAATGATTGCCGCTTTCTTTGCAGATATTCGAGTCGAACTCTTCATCGAGAGCAAATTAGTAACCTCTTTACTTTCAGCAATCTGGATTGTCCTGATTATTAACGTATTTAACTTTCTTGATAATATGGATGGTGCCTCGGCCGGAATTGCCACCATAGCGAGCTGCATTTTATTCGTCGCCGCCGCTTTAAGCGGCCAGGTTTTTATCGGAGGCATGGCACTGGTATTTATAGGAACTTTGCTGGGCTTTCTGGTATTTAATTTCCCGCCTGCGAAAATCTTTATGGGGGACGCCGGCTCACTCATCGTCGGCTTTTTCGTTGCGATGCTGACTCTTCGAACAACATATTATCATGAGGCCCAAAGCGGCCAATGGTATCCGGTTTTTATGCCGCTGCTCGTTATGGCAGTCCCCTTATATGATTTCATTAGTGTAACTCTGTTACGTATAAGCCAGGGTAAAAGCCCTTTCATCGGTGACACTCAGCATTTTTCACACCGACTCAAAAAACATGGTTTAAGTGATACCCAGACAGTCCTTACTCTATACTTAGCTACACTCTGTACCAGTCTTGGCGCTATATTTCTTTATCAGGTCAACCTGACCGGCGCGGTCTTAATATTCATCCAAACAATTATGGTATTATCGATTGTCGCTGTTTTCGAGACAACCGTCAAAAATGACAAAACCATCAATTAACCCGAATATGCACAAAAGCAAAGCCTTGGTGTACCTGGAATACGTGCTCCTTGCCGTCTGCTTATGCGTGATTGCGCTTCGTACTATAATTACCGAAGGTCTTACTGTGCAATCAAATACACTACCGGCCAATTTCAGCGACAGTCTCTACAGTCTGTCAGTGTCGGCATTTCTGATATTTGCGTTTGTATTGTGGTTCGTATGGAGCTTTTGCAGCAAAAAATTTATATATCGTTTTACCGGAATAGAAATCGGTTTGGGCATATTCTGCATAGCCGCTATCGTTGCCGGTTTTGCAGCACCAGACAAACGGCTGGCGATTACAAATATCGCCGTTCTACTCGCACCAATATTTACGGCCCTTTTACTGGTTCAGATACTTGATTCAAATTTCAAAATAAGACTCGTTTTAGCTGTCATAGCCGCTTTAGGGGTACTCTCGGCCTGTCAATGCGCCGAACAGTTCTTCTCCGGCAACCAGATGACTATAGAACAATACGAGCAGAACCCTCAGACAATGGTCGAACCATTGGGCATAGAGCCGGGCACCTTCCAACATTTCCTTTTCGAACACAGACTTTATTCCAGAGGTGTTCGCGCCTATTTCACAACCCGCAATTCCGCCGGTTCATTCCTGTTAATGGCATTATTCGCAGCTTTAGTTCTCTCG
>JASFVS010000230.1:0-5127 GCA_050049715.1 Phycisphaerales bacterium | reverse complement strand
ATGAGAGGAGAGTCCATAAACGTTGAAATTATTGCCGGCACAAATTCCGTTTCGGCCTCCGCCGCAACTTCGGTACTTACTATTGCTTTGTCATCTAAAATTACTTTAGCATCTACTGTTGCTTCGGTATCCTTGGCCGACTGGCTTATATTCATACAGGCTAATTCATCACCGAACCAGCGTCCCAAACTTACAGGAGTGGAAAGTGAAATCGGCAAAACAAGTTTGACAAGCACAAGCATCCATATCCAATACCTGAATACCGCGCGCACCTTCTTACGCAGTGCAAAATCAACCAACAGCAAAATCGCTATCAGGATGCTGCTCTGTATAAGGATGGTAAAGCTATATCCAACGAACCACTGCCCCGCCATGTTGATATACTCAAGTATTGTGTTCATAGTATGACCTCAATTCGTTAAGGCATTAAACTACTTCTTCTTGTTTTTAATCATTGTTTCCAGCTCAGCCAGCTGCTGCTGCGAAAGGCGGTTATTATCCAGCATGAACTGCATCATAGGTGTGAGAGCGCCGTTAAACGCCCTTTTTACAGTGCGCATAATTTCGCTCTTTTGCGCCTGCTTTACGGTGATTGCCGAGCGATACAAAATAAGATTTCGGATTCTTTCGGTTCTGAGCAGTCCTTTGAACACCATGCGGTCCATCATTGTTTTGACGGTACTGTAGGTCCACTTTTTCTGTTTCTCGAGGACCTCCTGAATCGTCGGGGCCGCACACGGCTCGTTGTTCCAGACGGCCCGAATAATCGCCCATTCACCTTCGGTTAATTCATAATTTTTTCTGGCCATAAGAATCTCCTTTGTCTCTAATTATTACAAGAGTACTCTACAACTGTAAAGATTACAAGAAAAAAATGAAATTTTTAAAAAATTTCTTTACAAACCAATTTGTATGTGTCATAAGCATAGACGTAAAATATACTTACAGTGGACAACTAAAAAGCATAAAAAGAGCGAAAATCACAAGTTAAAAGCGCCTGACACAGAGATGGAAAGGGCAATTAATTGCCGAATTAGCGCCCGCCCGAAGTCAAATTATGTCGGTCGCCGTTGCAAAAGAAGAGAGGTTTGAAATGGGAAATGAGAAACCTTATCGAGAAAAAAAGACTATGAGCCTTGTGGTTCTTGCGTTTGCCGCTTTCATCATACTCATAGTCGCAGTAACTATCATTTTCACAAAAGGACAATTTACAGGCGTTTTAACAGAGATGATTCCGGGCGAGCTACCAATCATCACTAAATTATTTGTTCTTTCGATATCGAGCATTGCTTATGGGATTTTCTTCGCTTCGCTGATTCTCGCGCTGATCCTGAAGGAGTTGTTTCTGCGGAACAAGATAGTTACTCTGGTAGTAAATTTAGTTTTGGGTATAGGGGCAATTTTGTTTATACCAGTCTATATGATTGCCATATTCCTTCCTATGGTAAGTATTCCATTATAAGAAGTGATATTAGATAAGCGTCACAATCCGCCGCATAGATAAGCCGGAACTGGACTGCGAGCATAGCTTTGAATCCTGTATCTATGGCTTATTGGAGCTCATCCACTTTTACTCTTTTTGGGGGAGGTCATCTTCGACACGTACCTTCTGCCAAGGACGACTTAATATAAGCAAGAGCGAACAGCTAAAAACAAATGCGAAAGTAACTGCAATAATATCCAGATAGCTAAAGTGCCCTCTCCGCTTATACAGTACAAACAGAACCAGCAAACAGGTCACCAAACCATTCGCCATGAGGAACAATATATATTTCCACGTCAGTCCTTTGTTGGGCATTTATGATTCGTCCTTTCCAACTACTCTCTTAATATAATTTTAGTAAAAGCTCACAATGTGAACAAGTTTCCAAAGGAACATTCTATCTTTCTACATAAAAGTCAGGCTTTGAAAAGCTCGTACGCAGCATTAAAAGTTATTTAGCAGCAACTTTAAAACGCTATAGATTAAAAGAGCGTACCAAATTATCTTTTTGGTCCTACTGGGTTTGTATTTCTTCCCGATGGACTTGGTCGGGATAATCCCATACTCCAGAAGAAGAAGTTGAAGTCCTACAAACCCAACCATGGCGTAAACAATATTCTCAAATATCATGGGCAATTAACCTGAATAATCGAAATAAATATCTCCTAAACATCGAACCATATCTCCCTCAAACACTCGCTTCCGTACCTATTCTATCATGACCCTTATGTGCTACGACTCTATTTCCGTCCAAGGTGATGGACAAGAAAAGATTAAAATGGTATTAATTCTTCAGTTACAAAACCAACACAGTTTTAACTGAGTTTTCCGGCGGACCATTTGATTGCGTGCGCTACGAGTCTGAGTTGGGATTATCGTAGGCATCCGAATCATGGCCTCCGGTAACAACAGCCGCTTTTACGGGTTCCGAAGGCAAAGGCTTGACCATTATGTTTTTATAATAAATAACACTTTTCGGGTCATGACCCTGCAGGGCGAACGTTCCACTTGAAATTTTGCGGCTTGTGTCACGACCAGCGACTTCTTCCGGTTCAGTGTAATCAACTGTTTTTTCGCCATTGACTTTAACGATAATGCGTTTACCCTGCACGATTATGTGCTCGGTGAACCACTCGTTGTCTTTGGCAAGTGACTGCCGCACATCATCTATTCCGTAAAGGCTTCCGGTTTTTCTCCAGTCGCTGTGAGTATTGTTGACCTGTACTTCGTAGCCTTTTGCCGGCCAGCCGGTCTGTTGATATTCCGTATGGAAGTACAAACCGGAATTCGAGCCGGGCTTTGTCATAATGTCGGCCTTAAATTCGAAATTCTTAAAGTTCGCATCCTCAACCGGCCCGATATAAAATAGATGGCTGCGGCGGCCATCAACGACAATCATACCATCACGGACATCGAAGGTGTCTTTGTTCTCGCTGGCCTTCCAGCAGCTCAGCGTCTTACCGTCGAAAAGATTTACCCAGCCTTTTGGCAGGCCGGCTGAACTCGGCAGCGGCCTTACCATAATGTTTTTGTAATAAACGATACTGCCGGGGTCGTGACCCTGCAAAGCGAACGTTCCGTTCGAGATTTTTCGGCCGGACATTCCGGCAGGCGGCTTCCAGTCTTCCGGCTCAGTCCAGTCAACAACTGTCTTGCCGTTTACTTTGACTCTTATCTTATTGTCAATGACGATAATGTGCTCGGTGAACCATTCATTGTCCTTAGCGGCACTTTTGCGAACATCCTGAACCGCATAGAGTCCGCCGGTCTTGCGCCAGTCGCTGTGTGTATTATTTACCTGCACTTCATAGCCTTTTTCTGGCCAGTTGGTCTCCTGATACTTTGTGTGGAAATAAATGCCGGAGTTGGAGCCCGGTTTGGTCATGACATCGGCTTTGAACTCGAAATTCTTAAAGTCGGCATTCTCCACTGCTCCGACATAGAAAAGGTGGCTGCGAAGGCCGTGCGCGATTATCATACCATCCTGAACGGTGAAGGTGTCTTTATTTTCGCTGGCTTTCCAGCCGTTGAGCGTTTTACCATCGAAAAGACTTATCCAGCCTTCGGCCTGAGCGTCGGCGCCTTCTGCAAGGGCAAACTGGCTATTCGATAAAAGAACACAACAAACTACTAGCGCTAAACTTCCTTTCGTTATCATTTGATTTTCTCCTCAATGTTTATGGTTCGTATTGAGATAAAAATGCCCATTACGTAAACAGACAATATAACTTATGGCACATTATATCCGCCTGTCCAGCTTCGTCAATGGGACATGGTCTTTCTGCTCGGTTCTTAACGCAGTCCAGTAGATTTCTTGTGCGATTACCGTTTTTATGATTGTTGCTTGTCTTTGGCGAGGCGTCTGGCCGGGTTGAAACAGGTCAGCGAAATAAGGATTAAAACCGAACCCGCAATAAAAAGCGTTGTTCTACGGTTAGGTTCGCGGCACCGTGTGAGCCATTCAGGCAACATCGGTGCGGAAGATTGGTCGTTCGTATTCTGCTTCAACACATTACGAACAGCTTCCACCTGTTCTTTCGTTGCCTTGGGATAAACGGCGTTTGCATCTTCAGGCTCGGCGCCGAGCGTGGCGGGAGCAAGGCGCTTAACAAGGTTGGGGTCTTCCTCCAACTGCCTGAGCAATACATCGTAGTCGGTGTTCAGAGACCCGAGACGGTCCAGAGACTGCTGCGTTACTTTTAATAATTGTTTGTTGGTGTAGTACTGAACCAAATCATCGCACAAAATGGAAATGCCCATCGTCGCCGCACCGATGCTGAAAAAGATGACAAACAAAATCACACGAATGAAGTTTCGCCCTTGCATAGCATTTAAGTGCCCAAGCGCACAGGCTCCAAAGGGACAGGCTTTTCACATTATCTGTGTTTTCTTGCCTATGTGCAGTTTATTACTTAAACATAAAGCCGGCGTATTGTGCGGCCGGGCCGAGGTCTTCACTGATTCTGAGCAGTTGATTGTATTTACAGATTCTGTCTGTTCTGCACAGCGAGCCGGTCTTTATCTGGCCGACACCCGTTGCAACGGCCAGGTCGGCGATTGTGGTATCTTCGGTTTCGCCACTTCTGTGACTGATGACTGCGGTCCAGCCGGCCCTTTTAGCCATATTCACCGCCTCGAATGTTTCAGTCAGCGTACCAATCTGGTTGAGCTTTATCAATATCGAGTTGGCACAGCCGAGCTTTATACCTTTTGCCAGACGTTTAGTGTTGGTTACGAACAAGTCATCGCCGACAAGCTGGATACGGTCGCCAATTTTTTTATTTAATTTCGTCCAGCCGTCCCAGTCGTCTTCAGCCAGGCCATCCTCGATTGAAATGATGGGATATTTATTCGCCCATGTGGTCCAGTGTTTGACCATTTCATCGGATTTGACTTTCTTTTTAGGGGCGGATTTAAAGAATTTATAAGTCTTTGTTTTAGTATCGAACATCTCACTTGCGGCGGGGTCAAGGGCGATTGAAATATCTTTTCCGGGTTTGTAGCCCGCTTTTTTAATGGCATCCATAACAACTTCCAGGGCTTCTTCGTTGGTTTTTAGTGAAGGGGCAAAGCCACCTTCATCGCCGACCGACGTCGAATAGCCTTTTTTAGACAGCACTGATTTAAGCGTGTGGAAAGTTTCA